>JALFIB010000276.1 GCA_022776305.1 Lachnospiraceae bacterium | reverse complement strand
CATTTTCAAGGATTGCCATTGTGGGCAATTATCCGGGACGGGAGGGGGATTACTGTGCTCCCTGCGGTGTCTGCCGGCAGGTGATGGCAGAGTTTTGTAACCCGGAAACCTTTCAGGTCATTCTGGCCCGCAGTCCGGAGGAATATAGGGTTTACCTGCTCAAGGATCTTTTGCCGGTGAACTTTGGACCGTCAAATCTCATCGGATAGGATCTTTTCTGGTGAGCTTCGGACTGTAAGATCTCATCGGATAGGAATGGAGAAAGAATGACCCATTTTGATTGAAATAGAAGGGGTGGCCGATATGCGCATGTATGATATTATTTTGAAGAAAAGGAACGGTGGGACTCTGACGGAAGAGGAGATCCGGCAGCTGGTGGAAGGTTACACAAAAGGGAGTATTCCTGATTACCAGATGTCAGCTTTTTTGATGGCTGTTTATTTTCAAGGGATGACGGATGAGGAAACGGCAATTTTGACAGATGCCATGGCACATTCCGGCGATATGATGGATTTGTCGGAGATCCCGGGGGTAAAAGTAGATAAACATTCTACAGGCGGAGTGGGGGATAAGACGACGCTGATCGTTGCGCCCATTGTTGCAGCCTGCGGATGTCATGTGGCGAAAATGTCAGGGCGTGGCCTTGGCCATACCGGCGGTACCGTTGACAAAATGGAATCCATACCGGGAATGCGCACGTCACTTACGAGAGAAGAATTTTTACGAACAGCGCGTGAGGCAGGCCTTTCTGTCACTGGCCAGTCCGGCAACTTGACGCCGGCAGACAAAAAAATCTATGCCCTCCGTGACGTTACGGGGACGGTGGAGAGCATTCCCCTGATCGCATCTTCGATTATGAGTAAGAAGCTGGCGGCAGGAAGTGACTGCATTTTGCTGGATGTAAAGACAGGAAGCGGAGCTTTTATGAAGACTGTTGAGGATTCCATAAAGCTGGCGGAAAAAATGGTAGCCATCGGGACAAGAAATGGCCGGAAAACAGCTGCCTTGATCACCAATATGGATATTCCTCTGGGCAGCCAGATCGGCAATTCTCTGGAAGTGGAAGAAGCAGTGAGGACTTTAAATGGAGAGGGCCCCGCAGATCTTACAGAAGTCTGCCTGTCTTTAGCCACTGAGATGCTTTTCCTTGCGGGAAAAGGAACACGGGAGGCCTGCAGGAAGATGGCGGAAGAAGCTGTTTCATCGAAAGAGGCTTTAAAACGGCTTGCGGCCATGGTGAAATACCAAGGCGGGGATGAGGAGTGCATTTTCCATCCTGAAAAGCTGGGAAAGGCTCCTATCAAAGCTGACATAGAAGCGCCCTGTGACGGATACATTACAAATATGAATACAGAGGGGATCGGTATCTCAGCCATGATGCTGGGAGCAGGACGAGAGACAAAAGAGAGTGAGTTGGATTATCTCGCGGGTATTCTTTTAAAGAAAAAAACCGGGGATCCCATAAAGAAAGGTGAGACCATTGCGCAGCTGCTGACTTCGGAGGAATGGCGGGTATCAGGAGCCCGCGCGCGTTTCTTGGAGTCCATAACAGTGGCTCAGGAAAAACCAAAGGAAGAGCAGCTGGTTTACGCCCGTGTGACAGAAGAAGGTGTAACGCTTTTATAGGAAAACTTTAAATTTGGAGGAGAAAATGGAAGACAGAGAGAAGCTAATGGAAATTGAAGAGCGCAAAGATGAGGCGGGGCTTGGAAGCCCAGAGCATAAGAGGACAGTATACGTTGTGGGACATAAGAACCCCGATACCGATTCCATTTGCTCTGCGATTTCTTATGCATACTTGAAAAATCATTCTGACAGCAGTATCCAGTACGTACCTGCCAGAGCCGGACAGATCAGCGCGGAGACCCAGTATGTGCTGGAGCGCTTTGAGATGGAGCCCCCCGCTCTTTTGGAGAATATCGGTACCAGAGTAAAAGATATGGATATCCGGAAAGTGCCGGGTGTGCGCAGCAACATTTCTCTGAAAAACGCCTGGACGCTAATGACCACCCAGAATGTTTTTACGCTTCCGATTACGACTCATGATAATCATCTGAAGGGACTTATCACCATCAATGATATTGCAAAATCTTATATGGAGGAGTACGACAGCGCCATTTTATCGGTGGCAAAAACTCCTTATAAAAATATTTTGGAAACATTGGATGCCGAGATGGTCGTTGGAGATGAAAACGGATTTTTTGATAAAGGAAAAGTAGTCATTGCGGCTGCAAATCCGGATGTGATGGAAAATTATATCGAAGAACATGATATGGTCATCCTCGGAAACCGCTATGAGTCCCAGCTTTGTGCCATTGAGATGCAGGCAGGATGTATTGTGGTGTGCCTTGGTGCTCCCGTATCCCGCACCATTAAGCGTCTGGCACAGGAGAGGAACTGTACCATCATTGTGACTCCTCTGGACACATACGCGGTGGCAAGGCTGATCAACCAGAGTATGCCGGTGGATTTCTTCATGAGAAAAGAAAACCTGATGACATTCCGCCTGGCAGATTATACGGAATCTATCCGTGAAACCATGTCGAAAAAGCGCTACCGTGACTTCCCTATTTTGGACCGTGCAGGAAAATACGTGGGCATGATATCCAGACGTAATTTGCTGGGTGTACATAAACGAGGATTGATTCTGGTAGACCACAATGAAGTGATGCAGGCAGTGGACAACGTGCTGGATGCGGAGATCCTGGAAATCATCGACCATCACAGGCTCGGTTCTCTTGAGACTATGGCACCTGTATACTTCAGAAACCAGCCGGTGGGCTGTACCGCCACCATAATTTACCAGATGTTTCAGGAGCAGGGAATCGAGATCCCGAAAAAGATCGCAGGGATGCTCTGCAGCGCCATTATTTCTGACACATTAGTATTCCGCTCACCTACCTGCACTGCTATGGACGTAAACGCTGCACGTGCGCTGGAAAAAATTGCGGATATTACATGCGAGTCTTATGCGCAGAAAATGTTTGCGGCAGGAAGTGACCTGTCATCAAAAACGCCCGATGAGATCTTGTATCAGGACTTTAAGAGGTTTGAGTTTGGAGATCTCAATATCGGGATCGGGCAGATCACTTCTATGGATGAAGAAGAACTGCAGAACATTAAACACCGGTTATTGCCATATATTCAGGAAGTATATCAAAAAGAAGATATGGACATGATATTTTTCATGCTGACCGATGTGATCAAGGAATCTACGGAGCTGATCTGTTGCGGAAAAAATTCCGAGGCACTGGTGGAGGAAGCTTTCCACAAAAAAGTAGAAAACGACTGTGCACAGCTTCCCGGTGTAGTTTCCAGAAAAAAACAGCTGGTACCTTCTTTTATGATGGCCAATAACCAGCTCTGATAGCCGGGTATGTAAATGTTATCAGGAATGGATTTTCATAAATTTTGACATTGCGAGGATAAAAATGGGCAGAGAGAATTGGAGAGCAGGGAACATGCTCTATCCCCTTCCGGCTGTGATGGTAAGCTGCCAGAGGCCGGGGGAAAAGCCGAATATCATTACGGTTGCCTGGACGGGGACTGTGTGCAGCTCGCCGGCCATGGTGTCGATCTCAGTAAGGCCGGAGCGGTATTCTTACGACATTATTAAAGAAACAGGGGAATTTGTCATCAACCTGACCACAGAGAAGCTGGCCCGTGCCACAGATTTCTGCGGGGTACGTTCCGGGCGTGATGTGGACAAATTTGCCCAGATGCAGTTGACTGCTGGGAAGGCTGTCCATGTGGAGGCACCTTTGATTGAAGAGAGTCCTGTAAATATCGAGTGCAGGACAGTGCAGATCCTTGAGCTTGGCTCCCACCACATGTTTGTGGCCGAGGTGCTGGGCGTCGATGTGGATGATAAATATTTGGACAAAAATGGGAAATTTCAATTAAATCAAGCAGGACTTATGGTATATTCCCATGGAGAATATTTTGGCCTCGGGAAAAAAATTGGTAAGTTTGGCTATAGTGTAAGACGCAAAAAATAGGGTATAATATATTTCGGCATTATGACTAAAACGTGTAGAAAGAATTAATTTTTATTTACAAACCTAGAGAATGTGGTATACTTGTAATGATTTTGTTTTATCGTTCGGTCATAGAGCGTAATGCTGGAAAAGCAAAAGTAGCCGGATCAGCAATAAGGGGAAACAATCGAGCAATCGAGGGGAAAAGAGTATAAATAAAATTTACAGAGGTGTCCTATGGAACAGTATATTATCAGAGGCGGCAATCCACTTGTGGGAGAAGTGGAGATCAGCGGCGCAAAAAATGCGGCACTGGGAATTCTTGCTGCTGCGATTATGACAGATGATACAGTACTGATTGAGAATCTTCCGGATGTTCGTGACATCAATGTGCTTTTAGAGGCAATGGAAAGTATCGGTGTTAAGGTGGAACGCCTTACCAGACATGCGGTACTGATGAATAGCGAACATGTTGGGGAAGTTAGTGTTGAATATGAATATATTAAGAAAATACGAGCATCCTATTATTTGATCGGTGCACTTCTCGGAAAGTATAAAAAAGCGGAAGTTCCGCTTCCGGGCGGATGCAATATCGGCAGCAGGCCTATTGACCTGCATCTGAAGGGATTCAAAGCGCTAGGGGCAAAGGTTTCCATCCGCAACGGTTTTATCATTGCAGAGGCAGAGAATCTTCACGGGAGCCATATTTTCTTAGATACCGTTTCTGTGGGTGCCACCATCAATATTATGATGGCTGCGTCTATGGCAGAAGGTTATACGATTATTGAGAACTGTGCCCGTGAGCCCCACGTGGTAGATGTGGCCAATTTCCTCAACAGTATGGGAGCCAATATCAAAGGGGCAGGTACGGATGTGATCCGTATCCGCGGTGTCCAGAAACTGCACAAGACGGAGTATTCCATTATACCGGACCAGATTGAGGCGGGAACCTTTATGTTTGCAGCTGCTGCAACAAAGGGCGACGTTATGGTGAAAAATGTGATTCCGAAGCATCTGGAGGCGACTACGGCAAAACTGCTGGAGATCGGCTGTGAAGTGGAAGAATTTGATAATGCAGTCCGTGTGGTAGCATCCAAGAGGCTCCACAGTACAAACGTCAAGACCCTTCCTTATCCGGGGTATCCTACAGATATGCAGCCGCAGATCGGTGTGACATTGGCTTTGGCAGAAGGCACCAGTATCGTTACAGAAAGCATTTTTGAAAATCGATTTAAATATATGGACGAGCTGGCACGTATGGGGGCTGTCGTCCGTGTAGAAGGCAACACAGCAATCATCACTGGAGTGGATAAGCTTTCAGGAGCGCGTGTCAGTGCACCGGATCTTCGTGCGGGAGCGGCTCTTGTCATTGCAGCTTTAGCGGCAGAGGGCGTTACCACGATCGATGACATTATCTATATCCAGCGTGGCTATGAGTGCTTTGAAGAAAAACTGAGAAGCCTTGGCGCTGAGATAGAAAAAGTAAACAGTGAAAAGGAAGCACAGAAATTCCGTTTGCGGATTTGCTGAGCACATGACAAAGAGGTTGTTGCATAGATAGGCAGCAACCCTTTCTTTTATAAGTAGAAAACTGTTTAGGGCAGGTTTAAAATGTAAACAAGTTTCCTTTGTTTCATGGTATGTTCCTTAGCTCTGGACAGTTACAAATATAAAGATTGAGGAGGAAGCATTATGATGAAACTGTATGAAGGCGGAGCGTATCTTCTGAATGGCTCTGAAATCGTAACAGACAATCAGGACGCACCGGCTGTGTTGAAAAAACGTCTGGGAGACCGTGTGCCGTCCAAAGAGGAAGCAGCAAAAAATACAATTGCTTATTCCATTTTAAAGAACCACAATACGTCCGGCAGCATGGAAAAGTTGAAGATCAAGTTTGATAAGCTGACCTCACACGATATTACTTTTGTGGGGATCATTCAGACAGCAAGAGCCTCAGGGCTTGAGAAATTCCCTGTACCGTATGTTCTTACCAACTGCCACAATTCCCTTTGTGCAGTAGGCGGTACGATCAATGAAGATGACCACATGTTTGGACTTACATGTGCAAAGAAGTACGGCGGAGTCTATGTGCCGCCTCATCAGGCAGTGATCCACCAGTATGCACGCGAAATGCTTGCCTGCGGCGGAGGGATGATCCTTGGTTCTGATTCCCATACACGTTACGGTGCCCTCGGTACCATGGCAATGGGCGAGGGCGGTCCGGAGCTTGTAAAACAGCTCCTTGGACAGACATACGATATCAATATGCCGGGCGTAGTAGGAATTTACCTCACAGGAAAACCGGTTCCCGGCGTTGGCCCGCAGGATATTGCCCTTGCCATCATCGGAGCTGTGTTCTCAAACGGTTATGTAAACAATAAGGTAATGGAGTTTGTGGGACCGGGTGTAGAAAACCTCAGTGCTGATTTCCGTATCGGCGTGGATGTTATGACCACGGAAACCACTTGCCTGTCTTCCATCTGGAAAACAGACAGCAGGGTAAAAGAATTCTATGAGATCCACGGAAGAAGCGGTGATTACAAAGAATTAAACCCGGGTGACGTAGCATATTATGACGGAATGGTAGAAGTGGATCTGAGCGCAGTGAAGCCGATGATCGCCATGCCGTTCCACCCAAGTAATACTTATACCATTGAAGAGCTGAATGAAAACTTGATGGATATCCTTGACGATGTAGAAAAACGTGCGGCAGTAAGCCTTGACGGGGCAGTAGATTTTACTCTGAAAAACAAAGTGCGTAACGGCAGGCTGTATGTTGATCAGGGTATCATTGCCGGATGTGCCGGCGGTGGATTTGAAAATATTTGTGACGCAGCAGATATTTTGAAAAACAAATTTATCGGTTCCGATGAGTTTACCCTGAGTGTTTATCCGGCAAGTACGCCGATCTATATGGAGCTGGCAAAAAATGGGCGCCTCGCTTCCCTGATCCAGAGCGGAGCAATCGTAAAAACAGCATTTTGCGGTCCTTGCTTCGGTGCAGGAGATACACCGGCAAATAATGCATTCAGTATCCGCCACTCTACCAGAAACTTCCCGAACCGCGAAGGCTCCAAACTCCAGAGCGGACAGATCGCTTCCGTAGCGCTGATGGATGCACGTTCCATCGCGGCGACAGCAGCAAACAAGGGCTATCTCACAGCGGCCACGGACATCGATGCTGAGTTCGGAAAACCAAAATATTTCTTCGACAGCAGTATTTATGAGAACCGCGTATTTGACAGCAAGGGTGTGGCAGATCCATCCGTAGAGATCAAATTCGGCCCGAACATCAAAGACTGGCCGGCAATGTGTGAGCTTCCGGAAAACCTGATGCTGAAGGTAGTATCCGAGATCCACGATCCCGTAACCACCACAGATGAGTTGATTCCATCCGGAGAGACATCCTCTTACCGTTCTAATCCTCTTGGTCTGGCTGAGTTTACACTCTCCAGAAAAGATCCGGCTTATGTAGGACTTGCAAAAGAAGTACAGAAAGCGGAGAAAGCCCGTGAGGCAGGAGAGTGCATGGGAGATGTCCTTCCGGAGCTGAGAGAAGCTATGCATACCGTAAAAGCCGTAGAAAAGTTTTCTGACGTATGCGGAAAAAATACAGGCGTGGGAAGCACTATCTTTGCTGTAAAACCGGGAGACGGTTCTGCCAGAGAGCAGGCTGCATCCTGCCAGAAGGTACTTGGCGGCTGGGCAAACATTGCCAACAGCTATGCTACAAAGCGTTACCGCTCCAACCTGATCAACTGGGGCATGCTTCCCTTCCTGATCGATGAAGGAGAGCTTCCCTTCAAGAATAAAGACTACCTGTTTATCCCGGGAATCCGTGCTGCCGTACAGAACAAGGAGACAGAGGTTCCGGCGTATGTTGTAAAAGACGGTGCTTTGAAAGAATTCACTCTAAGGCTGGGTGAAATGACAGATGACGAGCGCCAGATTATATTGGATGGATGCCTGATCAACTATAATCGTGTGAAATAGAATGCCAGGATTGTGAGAGTGCGAAGCACGAAACAATCCGTATGGCATTCTTCAATTTCAATATCATAATAGGGTAACCGTTCATAGCCAAATAAGAAGTATGCTTCTTATCATTCTGTAAATTTGCAGGATATCAGGAGCATACTTTTTTATTGTCTAAAATGTCTGAAATATATATAATATTAGATAAATTCAAAGAAAATATAAAAATATGAAAATAATAATAAAAAAATAAAATAAAAAATTAAAAATAGTGTTGACAAAAAGGAATTCATCTGATATGATACAAACATCAACAAAAACAGTTGTTGTTCCTATAGATAACCTATAGATGATAAATATACAAAAGGATAGGAGGTCGATACCAATGGATACAGTCTCACATTGTTTTAGTATTCCATGTGGTAGGATAGATGTTTCCTGTAGAAAAGACCTCTATCAGAATTGATTCAAGAATATCGAAATAAAACGATAATTGGAGAGAAAAAAGAATCTGCTGATAGAGCACATTTATCCCGGTAAAATGGAAAACAACGGACTCGCAGGTTCGTAGAAGAAAAAGAAATATTTATAAAATCAGAAAAAGAATGGAAACAGAAATTAAAAGGTTGTCATTGAGGCAAAGATTTCATACCTAAAAATTTAGTCGGTATCTGAATAAATAGATAGAAAAATCTGAAAGAACAGATAGTAAAATATCTGAATGAATAGATACAGACAGAGAAAAAAGAAAGGGAAATGATTTCCAGTATCTGATATTTCATAAATAGAAACCACATGACTTATAAAAAAGAAAATATGTGTAAAGAAACAGACGATATTTTTTATAAGGGAAACAGGAAAAAGAACTCTCCAATATCATAAACACAAATAGATAAGATAAAGAAAAGATAAAACAAAATATCGTTGAAGAAAATTGAATAATAAAAAAATATAAAGACAGGAGATATTGTAAGATACAGTATCTCCTGTTTTCGTGGTGCGCCTAGCGGCACATTTCGTGTTCAAGCATAATAGGATAGATCCGTTCACAGTTATGATTATCTGAAAAGGCAAAAAAGTCGTCTGCCCGTTTTCTGTAAATATCAGGCATTTGGCAATCGTTTTTCATATAATTACATAAAACATCGATCAGCTCTTCATTGGAGCGGCAGATTTCGCCGAAGCCCATTGTATCATAGAAGAAAGTACCTTCCTCATAGTGCTGGGGAATATCACGATGATGAAGGTAGACAACAGGCTTACGCATATAAGCAAAATCGAATTGTACACCGGAAAAATCTGTTACCATTAATGCGCCTTCACAGAAAATTTTTTCATAGCTCATATCACCTATGGAAGGGATGATTTCAACCATATCATTTTTGACAAAATCGTTGTGCTGTGGACTGATGATAGGGTGAAGGACATATTGGATACGATATCCGTATTTTTTAGCATTTTCCAGTAAACGTGGATCATTGATAAGGCTATTGTATACTTTGTAGTATGGTGTGTCTTTAAAATTAGGATTATAATCCCGTGAGAATCCTTCGCTTTTCGTAACCGGCAAAGCAGATTGCATACGCCATGTAGGTGAGATTACAATAATCTTTTGTGCCCTGTTTACCAATCCATCATAACGCGGGACACCCGTTAATTTTAAAGCATCATATCCCATATAATCATAGATAGGTTTTGACAAGTTTTTAATCTCATATTTTGAGGCACAAAAATACAACCGTGTATTGTCCCTGAGACGCTGCTGTGCAACGGCGATTTTTTGAACTGACATTCCGTGCTGAACACAGGCAACGTCAAAATGTACATCACACCGGATTGGAAGAGATCTTTCAAAAGTATAATCATTAAAAGCAAATACAGTAGAATTTGAAGCAATGACCATATCGGCATTTAAAAAGATCAAGTGATGCTTTAAACTGCTTCTTACGAGAGGCTTAAAGCCTTCTTTTCTCATCCGCTCGTAGTCTGAGGATGATTTATCCAGTAAATAATATTTTTTTATATTATCATTCTGCTTTACGGCATACCGATACATATACTCGGATGAATCGCCGCCTTTATATATTTTGTCAAGGAATAGCCATATTTTCTGGCGGGAAAAATAAGGGCGAAGCAGGAAACTTAATATCTTTACAGGTAGCTGGCTTCGATAGAAACCATTTTTTCTTCGCCACATCTGGAGCCATAGCGCAATCTCTTTTCTCAATATAAGGAGCTTTTTGGCTTTCACAACATAAAATTTATTTTTGTTCCAATACACAAGATATTTATCAAAACGCCAATAGGCAGAAGGAAAGTCTTTGGAAAAACGGCTTCCATGGGATGGAAAATCGCAACCTAATACGTATTCAGAATTATTTATTTGCAAAACAAATTGAAAGATCCGCTCATGGTCAGCAGGCGGAACGGGAATCGTTACGTGGAAAGTTTTTAAACGGTAAGCGGTCACACCAAAAAATTTTGTAAGAGAATACCTTTGATTGTATTCCAATGGATAAAATTTACCATCAAATTTTACGCAGATCTTAGCATTGTCTTCAGAGAATAAGTCAGCATATTCCCCATCAATCTGCAAACATTTTTTTTCATAATCTAGCCGGACAAAACGGATCGGAAAGAGTGAAAAATCTCCAAAATATTTATCATTGCAGGTTAAAATAACGTTTTTTCCAGTATCCTGTAAACTAAGACGATATGAAAAATCTTTTTTCTTCATCTGTAAAAGAAAAAGCTTTTTCTGTGATGAAACAAGGGCTGGAATCGAATTGACACCTGCTTCAAGAATAATATCCTCACTGATATACTGCAAAATTTCAGACAGTATGTCTACGTATGCAGGGACATCCTCTTTTGAGATGACACGTTTGTTTCGATTGTTCATATTTGCTGATAAACGGATATTTATCATATGCAGTGCCATAAATTGAATCAGCTTTGCATTTTTTGAAGAATTTGATTTTTTAAGTAAAGGGAGCAAAAACTGTTCAAATGGTTCATAATACCATTCTTTGGTTAAACAGCGAAGATCGTATTCCCAGTTACATTCCCGGGGCTGGAAATATCTTAGAGAACAATTCCCCATATATTTAAAACATGAGTTTTGGTCCAAAAGATGTAAAAGTACCAGCTTTTCCTGCTCAACTTGGCCAGAGAAAAGTTGAATTGCTTCCTTGAGCTTAGCTGTCTCAAACATTAATCCATGTAACTCCATAGGAAAGATTATTTGTGAAGTATGAGTATCTATTTCAATAATCTCCTGCTGGGTGAGTGTGAAGTAGGGTGCACTTTTTTGAACGTTTTGATAAGTAAGTGAAGGCATCACAAAAGAAACCTTTGAGCTGGAAATACCTTGAAAAAGGCTTTCTAAAAAAGTCGGTTCAAAGATGTCTCCTTCATCTAAAAAAATGATATATTTTCCGGCTGCGTTTTTTACAGCAGATAAAGAGTTTTGTCTGGGAAATATAAGGTTATTTTCTTCAACAGGAATTATTTCTACTTTATCAGCCGGAAATGTCTGCGCAGGAAAATCTGCAATTTTATTTTCTTTAGAATCACGGTATGCATA
>JALFIB010000190.1 GCA_022776305.1 Lachnospiraceae bacterium | reverse complement strand
CCTTTTTGCAATATTCATTTACCTTTTGCCAAAATTGTTTTATAATAAGAACAACTGGATAAGAATCGTAAAGGAGAGATAAATGCTATGGATAATTTTACATTTTACAGCCCCACTTATTTTGCATTTGGGCGCGGCATGGAAATGCAGGCAGGGCATTATGTGAAAAGGTTTGGCGGAAGCAAGGTTTTAATCCACTACGGCGGCGGAAGCGCTGTACGGTCCGGACTCATTGATCGTGTAAAAAAATCATTGGAGCAGGAAGGGCTGTCATACGTCACCTTAGGCGGGGTAAAGCCCAATCCCAGAAGCGGGCTTGTTTACGAAGGCATTGAGCTTTGCAGGAAAGAAGGCGTTGATTTTATATTGGCGGTCGGCGGCGGAAGCACTATTGATTCTTCCAAGGCTATCGCTGTAGGGACACCTTATGAAGGAGATTTTTGGGACTTTTATGCAGGAAAAGCACAGGCACAGAAATCACTTCCGGTAGGATCCGTACTCACCATTGCTGCTGCAGGAAGTGAGGGCAGCGACGGTTCCGTGATCACCAATGAAAACGGTATGTACAAGAGGCCTTACGGTTGTGAATTGATGAGACCGGTATTTGCCATCATGAACCCTGAGCTCACTATGTCTTTGCCGCCTTACCAGACTGCCAGCGGCTGTACCGATATTATGGCACACGTATTAGAACGTTATTTTACCAATACGAAACGTGTGGAGATCACAGACCAGCTCTGTGAAGGCGTGCTCCGCACCATCATTAAAGAACTCCCGAAGGTGTTGGAGAATCCAAATGACTATGAGGCAAGGGCAAATATTATGTGGGCAGGAACTCTTGCACATAATGATGTCTGCGGTGTAGGCAGGGAGCAGGACTGGGCAAGCCACAATCTTGAGCATGAACTGTCCGCCCTTTATGATTGTGCCCATGGAGCAGGACTTGCTGTGATGTTCCCGGCGTGGATGACTTATGTCATGCATCACGATGTAGCCAGATTTGCACAGTATGCAGTACGTGTATGGGGATGTGAGATGAACTTCCAGAATCCGGAGGAGACTGCGAAAGAAGGTATCGCAAGGACAAAAGCTTTCTTCCATTCCGTTGGAATGCCTACCAGCTTTGCGGAACTTGGGGCAAAAGAAGAAGATATCCCGAAGCTTCTTGATACCCTCCAGATCGATGGGCGTACAGAAGGCTTCTTCGTAAAATTAGGCCGAAAAGAGTGCGAGGAAGTTTATCGCCTTGCATGCTGTTGATCTGTTTTGGCAACTTTTGATACATAATATTTCGTAAGAGGAGAAAGTATAATGAGCAAGATTATTACCCTTAGCCGTGAATATGGGGCAGGCGGCCATTCTATCGGTACCCAGGTGGCAGAAAAACTTGGTATCCCTTTTTATGACAGGGATATTGTAAAAGCCACCGCAAAAGAAAGTGGGCTCGATGTAGAACTGATCGAAAAGGAAGAAGAGGATTCCACTACCACAAACACATTGTTAAAGAGTATTTGTGCGATTCCTGGTTCCTACTACTATGATTCTCAGGATGCGATCCATGAGGTACAGAAGGCGATTATTATTAATCTGGCAAAAAAAGGCCCCTGTGTGATCTTAGGACGGTGTGCCGATGTGATTTTAAAAGAAGCGGGAATTGAATCATTAAATGTGTTCATCCACGCAGATGACCTGCACCGCGCCGTACGCGTCAGCGAGATCACCGGCAGCAAAAACGCTACAGAGCTTCAGAAGATCATTGCAAAGCGTGACAGCAGCCGTCACAATTATTACAACCACCATACCTCCCAGAAATGGGGGGACAGCCGCAACTACCATATGACATTGGACAGCGGAGTCCTTGGATATGACACATGCGTAGAGTTAATTGTTGCAGCGGCACAAAAAGAGGACTGACCTCGTATAAATTTCATACAAAACCATTGCTTTGATTCAGGCATAGTCTGAAAGTTTCCTCCGTGTTATAGATTTATACTTGACAAACACTTTAGAATTATTATAATTAAATTAGAATCGTTCTAAAATCAATGAAAACACGAGAAAGGATTTGATATGACAAAATATGAAAAAGAAATATTTGCCATCGTTAACATTTCCCGCGAACATTTGACTGTAGAACAGATTTTTCAGAGATTGAAAAAGTCCCATCCGCAAGTCGTCTTGGCAACTGTATATAATAATCTGAACAAATTGCTGGAGGAGGGGCTGATCCGTAAAGTTTCAATAGAGGGAATGCCGGACCGGTATGACAGAAAAGAAAAACATGATCATCTGGTCTGCAGTCATTGTGGAAAGCTTGCGGATATTACATTTAAAGACCTGACTGCATCTTTACGTGAACAAACGGGAGATGATTTCTTGTACTATGACTTGAAGGTTTATTATATTTGTCCGGAGTGCAGGAAAAAGATGGAGGATCAGGGCGAGGATTAGAAAAGGAGGAAGCGTAATGGCAAAGTGGAAATGTAAAGTATGTGGTTATATCTATGAAGGAGAAGCGGTTCCCGCTGATTTTAAATGTCCTGTGTGCAAACAGCCATCATCAGCTTTTGAAAAAGTAGAAGAGGCAAAACATAAATATGCAGGAACTCAGACCGAGAAAAATCTGGAAACTGCTTTTGCAGGGGAATCAGAGGCAAGAAATAAATATACTTATTTTGCTTCTGTGGCAAAAAAGGAAGGATATGAGCAGATTTCTGCCCTGTTTTTAAAGACAGCAGAAAATGAGAGAGAGCATGCAAAAATGTGGTTCAAAGAGCTGGCAGGTATCGGCGACACAAAAGAAAATTTAAAGGCTGCTGCTGAAGGCGAGAACTACGAGTGGACAGACATGTATGACGGATTTGCAAAGACTGCTGATGAGGAAGGATTCCCGGAGCTTGCTGAGAAATTCCGTCTGGTGGCTGAGATCGAAAGACACCATGAGGAAAGATACCGTGCATTATTAAAGAATGTGGAACTATCTTCTGTATTCGAGAAAAGTGAAGTGAAAGTATGGGAATGCCGCAACTGCGGTCATATCGTGGTAGGAACGAAAGCTCCTGAGGTTTGTCCGACCTGTAACCATCCCCAGAGCTATTTTGAGATCCACGCAGAAAACTATTAAGGCGCTATTCTGAGATCCACGCAGAAAACTATTAAAGTGCTATTTTGATATCTACGCAAAAATTTAGTAATGTAGGATTGCCTCCATTGGGTGAAAGCCCTCTGGGGGCAAAGCTGCGTTTTACTACCTTTTATGTAGAATACATTTTGCAAACATGGTATAATCAATCTGGTTTATTCCATGTAGATAAAAAAAGGGGAAGAAAACATGATGCAGGCACACTATTTGACATTATTTATTTACTTACTGTTATCACACTTGGTATTTTAATGATCCGTGCCAGCAAAGGGAGAAAGCAGTATTCACTTTATGGAGCAATGGCTGTGATACTTGGTTGTGGAGATGCATTTCACTTGGTTCCGCGGGCAATTGCACTTTGTACTACGGGATTGGAGACCTATACAGTACCTTTAGGAATCGGGAAAATGGTCACATCCATAACGATGACATTGTTTTATGTGCTGCTTTACTATGTATGGAGATGCAGATATCAGATTAAAGACAAAAAAGAACTTACAATTATTGTATGGATCTTATCGATAGCCCGTATTTTCTTATGTCTTATGCCACAGAATGCATGGACCAGCGCAGAAGCACCTCTTTCATGGGGAATCTATCGCAATATTCCTTTTGTGATTCTTGGTGTTTTGATTGTTATTTTGTTTTATACAACTTCGAAAAAAGAGCAGGATAAATTATTCTGTAATCTTTGGCTTGCTGTTGTAATCAGCTTTGGCTGTTATATTCCAGTGGTACTATTTGCAGATACTATACCACCGGTGGGAATGTTGATGATTCCCAAAACTTGTGCCTATGTCTGGGTTGTATTGATTGGATATCGGGCTATGCAAAAGGAATCAAGTAATAGGGGTTGATATACGCCATGAATGAGATTCATCGTGGTACAGAAAACAAAAGTAAGGTAAAAACAATAAAAAAGCCTTACGATTATTTTGCCTTTATCTATTTTATATCTTGCAAGCGGGATCTTATTTTCTCCTGTCCTTGCAGTTCTGGTCAGTACCGCCGGCTTGGCTGTTGCAATAACAGTCCCTTATTGGCTTAGGAGGTTCGTTGGAAAATTAAATGATCCTTTTTCTACGGAGTTTCTTGTGATACTCCTTTGCAGGATCCTTGTATCACTTGGATCGATCGTTGTAAATCGTATTTTAAGCAAAAAGAAAAAATAAAGAATCACATTTTACTTGTGATTTTGATAATGAAAGAAAAGAGGAAAAAATGATGGGAAATAATAATCAATGTGGAAATTGTATGCGCAGTCAGGAAACTTTGGCAAAACCGGAATGGTCCAGTATCCGCGCCTTGTATAAAGGGATGGGATACAGTGATTATGATCTGGACCGTCCTATCATCGGTATTGCAAATACCTGGAATACAGGAAATCCGGGTCATGCAAATTTAAATACCGTATCGGATTATGTTAAGCAGGGAATTTATCAGGCAGGCGGTACTCCTGTAGAGTTTGGGGTGATCGGACCTTGTGACGGCATGGGATGCGGAAATGACGGAATGCATTATATCCTTCCCTCAAGAAGCATTATTGCAGATTCTGTGGAAATGATGGCGCAGATCAACCATGTGGACGGCCTTGTCCTTCTGGGTTCCTGCGATAAAGTGGTTCCGGGGCTTTTGATGGCAGCGGCAAGGCTGGACCTGCCCACTATTTTTGTCAACGGTGGCCCGGCTCTTGGCGGTATGGAATTTGAAGGACGTGCATCGGATAATTCTTCCATGGTGGAAGCACTTGCTATGCTGGAACAGGGCAAGATCACGCAGGAGGAATATGATACGCTGGAAAATCGTTCCAATCCCTGCCTTGGATCCTGTTCTTTTCTGGGGACGGCCAACACCATGTGTGCAGTAGCAGAAGGAATGGGTATGTGCCTTCCGGGAAGTTCCATGATTCCGGCTGTGATGGCTGACCGTATGCGTGCTGCTCAGGCATCCGGCCGCCGTATTGTTGAGATGGTCCATGAGAATTTAACTGCCAGAAAGATCATCAATCATCAGGGAATTGAAAATGCTGTACGTCTTGGCATGGCCATCGGCGGCTCCACAAACATGGCTCTCCATTTTCCGGCAATCGCTTATGAAGCTGAGTGTGAATTTACCATGGAGGATCTGGACCGCATTGCCCGTACTACACCGCATATAGCTAACATTTATCCAAATGGGCCGAAAAATGTACCGGAATTTTACGAGGCAGGGGGCGTACCGGCAGTTATGAAGCAGCTGTTGCCGCTGCTGCGCGGTGATGTACTGACCTGCGCAGGTAAGACATGGCCGGAAGTATTGGAAAAAGTTCCTGCCGTAGAAAATGAAATGGTTCATTCTCTTGAACATCCTTTCCATGAATGGGGAAGCCTTGCGGTGCTGAAAGGAAACCTTGCTCCTGACAGTGCGATCACGAAGCCCACTGCGATCGATGAAAGGATGCTCCGCTTTGAGGGAACAGCCCGCTGCTTCGATTCGGAAGATGAAGCGACGAAAGCTGTAGATGCACAGCAGATCGCTCCCGGCACTGTTCTCGTGATCCGGTATGAAGGACCGAAGGGAGGCCCGGGAATGCGTGAGATGGTGCGTATCATGAAGAAGCTGTACGGACAGGGACTTGCCCTTTCCACAGCAGTAATCACAGATGGTCGTTTTTCCGGCAGCAACAATGGATGCTTCGTTGGGCATATTTCACCGGAGGCTTCAGAGGGAGGCCCCATTGCCGCAGTAAAAGACGGGGATAAGATCCTGATTGATATAGAGAAAGGTTTGCTTACACTTTTGGTTCCGGAAGAAGAATTGAAAGAGCGTATGGAACATCTGGAACTGAAAGCACCTAAAAACCTGAAAGGATATCTAAAAACGTATTCTGAATTAGCTGAATCGGCCCACAGCGGAGCTATCATCCGCAATCGTTAAAAGAAAACTATATAGATTTATGAGTGAGGTGTCCCGTGAATATTACTGTAAACGATATGAATCTCTATTATGAAGTGACAGGCAGCGGTGATCCGCTGATCATGGTCCATGGCAATGGTGAAGACCATAAAATATTTGATAAAGCTGCGGAAGTATTGTCAAAACACTTTACTTGTTACTTACTTGACAGCCGAGGCCATGGCCAAAGCCGGCAGGTCAATGAATACCATTATGAAGATATGGCAGAAGATGTATACCAGTTTACTCAGGCGCTTCATTTGGAGAATATTACTTATTATGGGTTCAGTGACGGGGGAATCATCGGGCTGATTCTCGCCTCCAGACACCCGAAGCTTCTTGATAAAATGATCATCAGTGGAGCAAATACACGTCCGGATGCTGTGAAAAAATGGATCACCACTGTATTCAAGATAGTGAACCGCATCCACAGGAAACCTCTGTTTGAATTGATGCTGACAGAACCCCATATTACAAAAAAACAGCTACAATCTATTGAAACGCCCACTTTAGTCCTTGCCGGGAGTAAAGATCTGGTTCTGGAGGAGGATACAAGGTTTATTGCTGCCACAATTCCTAACGCCACCCTCAAGATCTTAGAAGGCGAAAACCATGCAAACTATATCGTACATAAGACGAAGGTTGCTGATTTGATTTTGGAGTATTGCGGAAAAAAGTGCTGAAAAACCCCGGCTTTCAGGCGAAAACCGGGGTCAAAGGGGAGGATAAGTATTTTTCTTATCTTTTGTATTATCATCGGAGGGGGATCCAATGATAAGAGCATACGCTTAATCTCAGAAGGAAAGCTTCCGTTCACCCTTTCGGGCTGTTTCCTGTGAGATT
>JALFIB010000237.1 GCA_022776305.1 Lachnospiraceae bacterium | reverse complement strand
TGGCATTCCTCGTACCCTTTTAAGGTACAGGAAAGCCTGCCGCGCCCTTTCGTATAAGAGACAAGTTCCCTTTGGTATCCACCCATGGTCACCACCGGTGCACTTCCTGTCAACACTGCCATATCTCCCTCCATCTCAGGTGGAGTAAAGCTGCCGCACATTTTCTGGATATCTGTCATCGCCCGCCCTACCGCTTCGGAAGGGACTTCCAAGCGGAACTCATACACCGGCTCCAAAAGGACGCTGTCGGCACACTTAAGCCCATGGCGCACCGCCCGGTAAGTGGCTTGCCTGAAATCTCCGCCCTCCGTATGCTTCTGGTGGGCGCGCCCTGTGAGCAGTGTTATTTTCATATCTGTGATCTCGGATCCCGTTAAGACACCACGATGAAGCTTTTCTTCCAAATGGGTCAGGATCAGCCTTTGCCAGTTGCGGTCCAACACATCTTCGCTGCAAACGGTGGCAAACTGAAGTCCGCTGCCCCGCTCTGCCGGTTCCAAAAGAAGGTGCACTTCCGCATAATGACGAAGGGGCTCAAAATGTCCGACACCTTCCACCGGCTCCCGGATAGTCTCCTTATATACGATGCTTCCGGAGCCGAATTCCACCCAAATGCCAAAACGCTCCTTGATGATGGTCTTCAGCACTTCAATCTGGACCTCGCCCATCAGCTGGGCGTGGATCTCCCCCGACGGTTCATCCCATACAATGTGCAGCTCCGGCTCCTCTTCCTCCAGCTGCCTGAGCAGCAAATAAGTTTTATGTACATCACATTCCGGCGGCAATTCAATGCGGTAAGAAAGCACCGGTTCCAAGAGAGGAAGCTCAGCGGATGGTTCATTACCAAGCCCCTCCCCTGCATACGTTTCATCAAGCCCTGTAACGGCACAGACCGTGCCCACCGAAGCTTCCGGAATCGTTTTGTATCCGCTCCCGGAATAAACGCGGATCTGGTCAACCTTCTGCTGCCAGAATTCATCTTCCCCTTCCATTTTGTCACGCATCGTACCCGACAAGAGGTCTTTTACTTTTAATGTCCCCCCTGTAATCTTCATATGGGTCAATCGGTTTCCCTGACCATCTCTGGTGATCTTGAACACTCTGGCTCCAAACTTCTCCGGATAATCAGGAGGACATCCATATGTTTGGATCCCCTCCAGCAATTCCTCCACGCCCTGCATTTTCAGCGCAGAACCGAAATAACACGGAAAAACATTGCGTCCGGCAATCAGTTTTCCGATCTCCTCATCGGAAATATCCCCACATTCCAGATAATGCTCCAGAAGCTCCTCATCACACATGGCAAGGTTTTCCTGAAAAGCTTCAAAAGCACTCTTACAATCCTCGGCAATCTTTCTCTGGTTATCCTGTTTTTCCAATTTTTTCTGGCTTTCCTGATTTTTCAGTTTCTTCCAATCTATAAGAGGGCCGAAATCCATGCACCTGCCATCCAGACGTTTTACCAGCTCTTTCATCAGTCCTGCCCGGTCAGTTCCTTGCTGGTCCATCTTATTTATAAATATAAATACCGGTATCCGGTAACGTTCCAACAGCCGCCACAGAGTCTCCACATGGCCCTGAACCCCGTCCGCACCACTGATCACCAAAATGGCATAATCCAATATGGAAAGCGTCCGTTCCATCTCCGCAGAAAAATCCACATGCCCTGGGGTATCCATCAACGTCACCGGAAGATCACCAAGCATCAGCTCTGCCTGTTTCGAAAAAATCGTGATCCCCCTTGCCCGTTCCAGTTCAAAATTGTCAAGAAACGTATCTTGATGGTCCACTCTCCCCATCTTGCGAATACTTCCCGTCAAATATAAAATTCCTTCTGAAAGTGTAGTTTTCCCTGCATCCACATGGGCTAAAATCCCAAGTACAAGCCGTTTATTCCCCATATCTATCAACCCACATTCTATCTATGATCCGTTTTATATTTTTGTTTCTACTATAACACGATTCCGGCAAATGTCCTATCCTTTTCTATAACCTTTTTATCAGGTCAGGCAACACGGGGAGCGTTTTTATATCGTTTTTATATCGTTTTTTTCCCGTCGCCATGATAAAAGGCAGCCTCCTCAGTTACATGTGAGGAGGCTGCCTGATCACGTTTAAACCTTACAGGACATTATCCATCAATTCCTGATAAAACATGGAATAATCCGTACGTTTTTCTTTGATGAACTGAATGGCTGCGGAAGGATGGCTGTTCATGGTCCCCGTGAGCAAATAGGGAATATCGAATCCCCACGCCGGACTCTCTTCCTTCAGTTTCAACATATGCTTTTCCACAAAATTCATAATGGCCAGTTTGTTGTATTTGGGGTTACGCAGGAAGCTTAAAAGAAGCTCCATGTAGCAGTTTCCCGCTCCCCGGCCCATGCCGTTCACTGTGGCATCAAGGAAACTTGCTCCTCTGGAAAGGGCTTCAATGGTATTTGCGAAAGCCAGCTGCTGGTTGTTGTGAGCATGGATACCGATCTTTTTCTTATACTTGGCAGCCACATTCAGGTACTTATCACTGATACGCTCAATCTGTTCCGGATAAAAACTCCCAAAGCTGTCCACCAGATAGATCACATCCACGCTGCTCTGTCCCAGCATCTCCAATGCCCCATCTAAATCCTCATCGTTTACCTTGGAAACCGCCATAATATTGGCTGAAGTCTCATAGCCCTTCTTCTTGGCGTCTTCGATCATCTCGATGGCTGTGGGGATGGTATTGATGTAAGTAGCAACACGGATCAAGTCAATCACACTGTCCTTCTTATTCAAAATATCTTTTTTATAATCTGTCCTTCCCACATCAGCCATAACGGCAATTTTCAGATCCGTTTTATTATCTCCAACAATTGCCCTAATGTTTTTCTCATCGCAGAATTTCCATTTTCCAAACTTATCCGGGCTGAAGATCTCCTTGGAAGCCTTATACCCAAACTCCATGTAATCTACTCCGGCTTTAATATTTGCCAGATACAGATCCTTAACAAACTCATCCGTAAATGCAAAATTATTTACCAATCCTCCGTCTCTCAGTGTACAATCTACAACCTTTACATCCGGACGGACAGATATCAGAGAACCCTGTCTATCTCGACCCATCTTGAACCTCCTATATTTCATACCGCATGTTCTTTTTGCGGTAATTTTTTTCTTTTAGCACTTTAAACTGTTAAACTGTCTATTCAGCATATATGATTTCCACAGATTTGTCAAGAGGTTTCCGATGATAGAATGTCCTTGTTTTGATCGCAGAGTATCTCTGTATCTCCCTATAAAATATACATATCTATTCAGAACTTAACGTTAAACAGTTACAGTATATCAATATATTCTCCGCTCAAGGCCTTATTCATGCTTCGCACTGCGCAGAATTTTCCGCACATGGAACAGCTTTCTTCAATTTCCGGCTTTCGATCGTCACGGATGCTCTTTGCTGTTTCCGGATCAATGGAGCACTCCCACTGTTTCTCCCAGTCAAAGGTCCTTCTTGCATCTGCCATTTTATCATCGATATCCCTTGCGTGCGGAACGTGTTTTGCAATGTCCGCCGCATGTGCTGCGATCTTCGATGCAATGATTCCCTGTTTCACATCATCAAC
>JALFIB010000235.1 GCA_022776305.1 Lachnospiraceae bacterium | reverse complement strand
TTGATGCGAAATAAAAGAATATGATTTCGGAGTGTATCGTGATGCATGGAGTGGGGAATTTCTGTTGGATATATGTATGGAATAATTGTGGAGATATAAACTTTAGTTGTGAAAAATTCCGTTTGACTGGAAATATATTTTACAAGATGATGATAGCAAAACTCTCACTGAAGTGCTATATTAAACCATGTGGAGTAGTACGAGACCCATTGGATAAACTGCGAAGCAATTATTCGGTTATGAGCAAGGAGCGAAACGGATTGCGAATATCCGCTTGACTGGTTAATAATAAAAAACGAGGTGTATATAGAATGAACAAAAACAGGATTCAGAAAGTAGAGCAACCAATCATACATCTTCCCTGGGTAAATTCCATGGGAGTGATTGGTGATCCGGGATGTGAGGGGCTGGGTACATATAATATGAAAGTGTATGCAGGAACACTGGAAAAAAGCGCGGAGGATGACATTACTCTGATTGCAGGTGATCTGGTTCCGACAGGAAATGAATACTATTATGAAGAGATCAGCGCATTGACGGAAATAATAGCATATAACGATATTTATGTGCTGCGTGGAAATCATGATACGGGAGCGTATATGGACTATTTTGGGAGAAAAAACTATGCCCTCCTTGCAAAAGAATTTTCCGTAGTCGTTCTGGACAATGCTATGCGGAAATTTGAGACGGAAGGATTGGAACTTCTGAAACAGGTATTGGAAATGGAACACGTTCATCGTGTTATCATTGCATTTCATATTCCGGTCCCAAATCATTATATTCGAAATTCTGTATCCGAAGAAGAGTTTGAGCGGCTGAAAGAAGCGTATACACCATGGAAAGATAAGGTGAAATATTTATTATGTGGTCATGTGCATTCCAGATTTGAAGACATCGTGGATGATATTCCTTTGATCTGTACAGGAGGCGGAGGTGCTCTCATAGAAGACGTATCAGAGGAAATCAGGGCTTGCGACGTAGAGCATCATATGGTTCACTTTTTCATGGAGGAAAAAGAACTGAAATATCGTTTTGATGATCTCTCTGAAAATGCTTATGACAAAGAACGAAACGTTCCTATGCTGAAAGAAAGTCTGGAAAAGACTGTCATATCCGAGCTGATGGCACATCTGAAATATCTGATGTTGGCAGATCGGGCAGAAAGACGTGGAATGGAACGGATTTCCAACCTTTTCAAGGCATTGGCAGCATCAGAATATCATCACGCCAGAAATTTTTATTCGGTTATTCAAAACAGGACTCCATTCAGGGAATCGGCAGAGGCATTTATTCCCGTCGAAGAGTTTGAATATCAGTATTTTTATAAGATGATGGAAGAATATGCTGTCAAAGAGCATGCACCGCTGACAAAGCAGGCGTTTTTAGGAGCTGCTGCAGCGGAAAAGGTCCATGCCGAACTGCTGAAGGAAGCGTCGGCAATAGAAAAGTTTGACAAAGAAACTGTTTTCGTGTGTCCGATTTGTGGTTATGTGATGGCCGGAGACCAGATTCCGGACCGCTGCCCGGTGTGCGGAGGTCCGAAGCGACAGTTTGAAGTATTTCAGAGCGGTGATTCAGTGTTATGATAAAAGCAAGGCCGAGAGTATCAGCTGATAAGTTTTATTTTTACTTCAGTTTTACGGAAAATTAACTGTAAGATGATATTAGCGAATGATAAGTCTGAGTAAAATTACAATTACAGGTACAAGGTTCAGTCGGGGTGTCCCTCTGCTTCAAGTGCGCGGAGCACTAAGTGGCGGGCAACAGATATTACAAACGTAACTTATGAAGAAAAAGCTCCGGAATATGCACCATCCCAGGAAGAACTGGATATTACCTTTATCGGTAAGGAACAGCTTATTGATCTTCGTGCAGAAGGCTGGACAGCAGAAAAAGCAGAGGGAATCTGCATGGTGGATGACAAAACAATTGCTGTGATTAACGACAATGATTTCGGTATCGTAACGAAGGTTGTGGATGAGGAAAATCCGGATGCGGATATTACGGATTATATATATGACAGTGAAGTAAAAACATATACTTATGAAGAGAAAGAAGCAGCACCTGTCATCGGTATTGAAGAAAACACAGAGCCGGCACAAATTTGGATTTTTACAGAATAAAAAAGCAATCATTATTTTTCGGGGCAGTCTCTATTGAGACTGCCCTGTTTTGATATACCCCAATATGCAAGTATCCCCAAGACAATAGATTTATACTGTACGTACCAGAAAAATGTGTTATAGTAGCTTGAATAGCTGCATTACCAGTTTTATCAATACAGAAGGAGAAGGATTATGGTTTGGAAATTTAAATATGGAAATCCATTTGAGACAGAAGCTGTGGTTGGGAGCATAAAAGAAACAGAGGGCAATCCGCCATTTGGAACACTCAGTCTCAAAGACGGTTTTTGCTATCAGTACGAGCTTTCAAAGAATGATGTGGTCTATGGACTTGGCGAGGCGGTCAGAGGGATAAATAAAAGGGGGCATTGTTATATCAGTAATGCATCGGACGATCCGAATCATTTGGAGAGTACAAGGTCTATATATGGCGCCCATAATTTTATCGTGATAGCAGGCGAAAAGAATTTTGGCCTGTTTGTAGATTATCCTGCGAAGCTTACATTCGACATTGGATATACGTTTTCGGATATTCTGGAAATCAGTTGTCAGGATGCCAATTTATATTTGTATGTGATAGAAGGGGAAACACCTTATGAGATTGTAAAACAGTTTCGGAAAATGATTGGCCGAAGTTATATTCCGCCTAAATTTGCCTTTGGCTTTGGTCAAAGCCGATGGGGGTACAAGACGAAAGAAGACTTCAGGAAAGTGGTTGGCGGATACCGTGAAAATCATATTCCGATTGATATGGTTTATATGGATATCGACTATATGCAGGATTTTAAGGATTTTACGTTAAATGAAGAGAACTTTAAGGATTTCCCTGCCTTTGTCAGTGAAATGAAGGAACAGAATATCAGGCTGATTCCCATTATAGACGCAGGCGTAAAGATAGAGCCGGGCTATCAGGTTTATGAGGAAGGTGTCAAAAATGGGTACTTTTGCAAAAGGGAAGACGGCAGTAATTTCGTGGCGGCGGTATGGCCGGGATATACGCATTTCCCAGATGTTTTGAATCCGGAGGCAAGGCGCTGGTTTGGAGATTGCTATCGTATCCTGACAGAACAGGGGATTGAAGGATTCTGGAATGATATGAACGAGCCTGCCATTTTTTATACACCAGAGGGGATGAAAGAGGCATATGAGCAGATGCGGGAATGTGCGGAAGATGAAAACGGAAAAGTATCTGTCTTTCAGGTTAGAGAGACTTTAGTGAATCTGCAAAATAACCGGAAGGATTATGAAGCATTTTATCATCAGGTAGATGGTCAGATGGTACGTCATGATAAGGTTCACAATCTGTTTGGCTACAATATGACCAGAGCAGCAGGAGAAGGATTTGAGCGAATAGATCCGGACAAGAGATTTTTACTGTTCTCTCGTTCTTCTTACATTGGAATGCACCGCTATGGGGGTATCTGGACAGGGGATAACAAATCCTGGTGGGATCATATTTTGCTGAACCTGAAAATGATGCCTTCTCTGAATATGTGCGGCTTCCTGTATACAGGAGCAGATTTGGGCGGATTTGGCGCTGACGCAACGAGAGACCTGCTGCTGCGCTGGCTTGCCTTTGGCGTGTTTACGCCTCTTATGAGGAACCATGCCGCAGTTGATACGAGAGAGCAGGAATGCTATCAGTTTGAACATGTGGAGGATTTCCGTCATGTGATTGAAGTCCGTTACCGCCTGCTTCCTTATCTCTACAGTGAATACATGAAGGCGGCCGTTTTTGATGACATGTATTTTAAACCGCTTTCCTTTGAATATCCGCAGGATACCTTCGCACCGCAGGTGGAAGATCAGTTGATGCTGGGAAATGAGATTATGATTGCACCTGTTTATACGCAGAACGCAAAAGGGCGTTATGTCTATCTGCCGGAGGAAATGATGTTTATCAAGTTTATGCCGGATGGATCTGTTTATGAAGAAAAGCTGCCCGCAGGTCATCATTATGTGGAGGTTGCATTAAATGAGGTGCCGCTTTTCATCCGTGGGGGGAAATGCATCCCTGTTGCGGAAACAGCCGAAAGCGTAGCAGAACTTCAAATGGACACCCTTGAACTTTTAGGATATTCAGGTGCAGAATACTTGCTTTATGATGATGATGGAAATCATAAGGACTATGATAATCCTGAGAACATGAAATGGATGAAAAAGTTGTCATAAGCAAGCAGCGAAGCGGATTGCGAATATCCGCTTGGCCTTAATTGAGAACAGAAACAGAGTTGATCCTGAATGTTACGCATGATTTGAGAAGAACCGGAATGTCATATTTCCCGGGATTGGAAATACAACCTATGTGTGCTATACTGAACGCGATTACTATGATAATTAAGAGGCGATTCTGATGGTGAAAAAGAAAGAAACCCTATATAGTCTGTTGAAATTGGTGGCTATCGTATTTGCAGCCACCGTACTCGGAAAGATTATTTTACAGAACCCTATCATACCCTTGCAGTAAATGATCCCGGGTACATGATTACTTTTTCCATCATGCTGATAACATCGATTCTCACAAGTGCCCTGACAACGAAAGAGAAGCTTTTAACGAAAGAAGCAAATGAAAGAGGGAAAGAAAGCCAGATTTTATATATGCTTTCTCTTATTGGATCTGGGGCTTCCGGATATGGATGGAATGGAAGTGCTCCATAAAATCCGGGAGTGGTCAGAAGTTCCTATCATTATCGTATCTGCAAGGGATCAGGATAAAGAAAAGGCAGCGGCCTTGGATGCTGGTGCGGATGACTATCTGACAAAGCCTTTTTCGGCAACAGAGCTAATGGCCAGAATCCGGGTAGCCCTGCGGCATTACTACCGTATGAATCACGCAGAATCGGAGAAAAGACCGGATGATACGGTATATGTGAATGGGGGACTGAAACTGGATAATGGAGCGCATATTGCCTATAAGGATGGAGAAGAGATTCATCTGACTCCTTTGGAATACCAGCTGTTGCTTTTATTTATGCAGAATCCGGGAAAGGTACTTACCTACCATACAGTTTTGCGGAAGATTTGGGGGGAAGGATACGGGGAAGACACGCAGGTACTTCGTTCTGTAATGGCTTCCACCCGAAGAAAAATCGAACGGAATCCGGCAAAACCGGAGTATATTGAAACGGAAATAGGAATCGGATACCGGATGCGGGAGTATGAAGCCAGTAAATGATTTTGGGTGATAAGAAATTTGGGAATCTATAGCCTGAGTCAGGGGATGCCCGCCACAGCTATTCCTATGGAACTATGGTAGAAATAAAAATCAATGGAAAAATTGCTGCAGAGCATAACCGTGTGGGATATTGTATCGGCACTGACTCCCGGAATTTAATAGAATGAGTCAGAAAACCCGGAGGCAAGAAAATGTACGATTTAATAATAAAAAATGTTAGGATTATAGACGGAACTTCTGCACCCTGGTTCCGCGGCTGGCTGGCGGTACAGGGAGATACGATTGCAAGGGTCGGGACAGGAAAACCGGAACAGGCGAAGGAGGTTGTTGACGGTGGAGACAATTATCTTTCCCCTGGTTTCATAGACATTCATTCTCACAGTGATACCAGTCTCCCTTCTTATCCTGGGGCGGAAAGCAGGATCCTTCAGGGGATCACAACAGAGATTGGCGGAGACTGCGGTCTTTCTGTTGCGCCGGTAAGCCAAGATCCGGAACGAAAGCGTCAGCTGCGGGATTATATGGGAGAAATGGATTATTCCTGGGGGACGATCGGTGAATATCTGGACAGGATCGAAGAGCTTTCTGTCAGTGTAAATTTTGGAACGGCCGTGGGTCACGGAACGATCCGGCTGGCAGCCATGGGATTTGAAAACAGGAAGGCTTCGGAAGCGGAAATGGACACTATGAAAGGGTTATTGCGTCAGGCACTTTCTGACGGGGCTTTTTCCATGTCCAGTGGTCTGATCTATCCGCCTGGCTGCTATGCAGATATGGATGAGCTGGCAGAGCTTTGCAAAGAGTTGATTCCTTATGGAGCATTTTATGAAACACATATGAGGGATGAGGGGGAAAAAGTTGTGGAGGCGGTGCAGGAGGCACTGGAAATTGCCAGACGATCCGGCGTCCCGCTCCAGATCGCCCATCATAAAGTCATAAGAAAAAGCGTCTGGCAGGTTCATTGTAAGACGACTATCGCTCTGGTAGACCAGGCACGACGTCAGGGGCTTGATGTCAAACTGGACCAGTATCCTTACAGGGCATCGGCGACAACTCTGGACAGCAATGCACCTCTCTGGGCTTTCGAAGGCGGTGTGGAAGCCCTTTTGGCAAGACTCCAGAATCCAGAAACCAGAAAACAGATCAATTTCGAAGCAAATGAAAGCCATAAAGGAAGATGGGGTGATATTTATATTCCTTATGTGGCCAGCGAAAAAAATCAGTGGACCGTAGGAAAATCCATCACGGAGATTGCGGCAATCCGGGGCGTCGACCCGGCAGATGCCTGTTTCGACCTGATCGTGGAGGAACGGTGCAGGGTCGGTGAAGTGAACTATGGCATGTGTGAAGAGGATATAGAATATATTATGAAGCAGCCCTATACGATGATCGGTTCCGATGGGAACGCCGTTTCCATGGAATATCCGGGCCTTCCGCATCCTCGTTGGTTTGGCACTTTCCCGCGAGTGATTTCCAGATATTGCCGGGAACGGAAACTGTTTCCGCTGGAAACGGCTGTGTTTAAGATGACAGGGCTTCCCGCCAATCGGCTGGGGCTTTCTGATCGTGGACTGATCAGGGAAGGGATGAAAGCGGATCTGGTGCTGTTTGATTTTGGAGAGATTGAGGATACTCCCACCTATCAGGATCCGAAAAGGCCCTGCCGGGGAATCAAACGAGTCTATGTGAATGGAGTTCTGACGGCCATAGAGGGTACCCATACGGGAGCTAGGGCCGGACAGGTTTTACGAAAAGGGAAAATTTGATGAGTGCAAAGAAAGAGATTCTTGAGGAGATCCGGTCTTTTCGCGGACAAGCCGGAATTTATTATTATAACCTGATCACAGGGGAGATCTGGGGATATCGGGAAAAGGAGCCTTATCTGGCAGCAAGCATTGTAAAATTGCCGTTAATGGCAGCAATTCTAATGTGGAAAGCTCGTGGAGAGACCAGCTTTGACGAACGGGTAATGATCCGTGAGGATCAGAAGATTCCTGGATGCGGAGCAGTACAACATTTGGATGGAGATGTAACGCTGACAGTGAGGGAGCTTTGCAAGTTGATGATAACCATAAGTGACAGTTGTGCCACCAATGCGCTGTTTCGGCATTATGGAGCGGAGGCAGTGCGGAAGGGATTTCTGGAGCTTGGTATGACCGGTACCCAGTTCAACAGGGAATACTGGGATATAGAGAAGGAAAACAAAGGAATTAATAATTATTTCGTACCGGAAGAAATGGGCATGTTGTTAAAAAAGATATATGACAGGACGATGGTCGATGAAGCGTCCTCTTTGTGGCTAGAAAATCTTTTGAGGCAACAGCAGATCAACCATAAGATGGGTGGATTTTTGCCGATGGAATTTCCAATGGCTCACAAAACCGGAGATGAGGCTGATAAAGCCCATGATGTGGGGATTATTTTTGCTAAGCAGCCGTTTATCGTTTGTTTTGCCTTTGTGGGGCCGGATATGTGGATCTATGAGGACTTCATCCGCCGCACAGCCAGACTGTTGACTGAAGAAAACGGAGGTCTGGAAAACGGTTGACCTCCTGCGAATTTACTCTCTTAAAACAAGTGAAATCTCAATCAGAATTTGCGGAGGATGATATTCATAGAATGAGAGGCAACCAAACATAACATGTTTTTCATATTTTTGTTATCTGCAGTTGGTGGATGTTGCTGCAACTATATATTACAATATTCATACAAATCGTAATGCAGGAGGCGGTTATGAGTATTGTAGAAATAAAGAATTTGAAAAAAGAATACCCGTTATTTTTATTGGACAATGTCTCATTCAATCTTGAAGCAGGCAGAATTACGGGCTTTGCTGGGCGAAACGGCGCCGGCAAAACCACAACGATAAAGTCAATGCTGAACCTAATTCATCCGGATAGTGGGGAAATCACTTGTTTCGGTATGCCACTGAATGGTCACGAAGCGGAAATTAAGAGGCGCATTGGTTATTCCACAGGTACCATCAGCTGGTATCCGAGAAAAAAATTGAAGGACATTGCTGCAGTTACAAGGAGCTTTTATCCCAATTGGGATGAAAGTGCTTATGGCAAATACCTTAAGCAGTTCCAGCTGGATGAGAACAAAACACCTTTGGAACTTTCCGAGGGGATGAAAGTGAAGTTTAATCTGTTGTTGGCACTCTCACACAGAGCAGAGCTTCTCATTTTGGATGAGCCGACCAG
>JALFIB010000232.1 GCA_022776305.1 Lachnospiraceae bacterium | reverse complement strand
ACCAGCGATGCTACTGTGATCCGTATGTGTAAAAGGCTCGGGTATAAAGGTTTTTATCAGATGAAAATAGCCCTCTCATCCGAGCTGGGTTATATACAGTTGATGGGGCAGAAACAGCAGCCCTCTGCTACGATGAATAATTCAGAGGTTCTTCGTCTTCTTGCCAGAAATATTATCTCTTTGGAAGACAATTTAAGCTCTGATACTTTGATGATGGTTTCTACCTTATTAAAAAGCAGCAGACACGTTTACGTTGTCGCTGTCGGTAATTCGATCCCTGCCGCCATGGATTTTTGCTTTAGGTTATGCCGCATCGGGATTCCTACATCCTGCAATACAGTGATTGAATACACATTAAACGAGATTTCACTGGGCAGCAAACAGGATTCCGTGGTAGTCTTTTCCCATTCCGGAAGTTCGAAACAAGTACTTTCAGCATTGGAATTGGCAAAGAGCCGCGGGATGTCCACTGTCATATTCACACATTCTGCGAAAAATTCCGCCGCACTGATGGCTGATTATTGTATCTTAACGTATCCTGTGACACCGCTTTTCCACCATTATGGGATTGCCAGCCACTTATGCGAAAATGTCATGATCGATCTGCTTCTCTACCGGATCGTCTGCAGCGCTACTCCAAACGATATGGCAGATCCCTTGGAGATGCTTCTTTCTGAATTTAAGATTTAACTTGGAGGTTACGATGTCTTACATAGATAATTATAGTAAATATCTTGGTGAAGTATCTGACGATATTTCAAAATGTGAAGAATCAGGTCAGCGTGTAGTTTTCGGCTACACCAGCGACCTTGATATCGTTTTCCGCTATAATTCTGATGCTTTTAATGTTCTCACAAAAGAGTACTTAACAGAGGTACCGCAGATTCAGGCAGAAGATTCGATTGACAGCCTTGGTGATTTCACTCGCATTGTTGCCGCCTATATGATTGCAGGTGCAGGTGGAGAGAGCGATATCAATGATTACCGTGTCTGTGAATACCTGAGAGCTCATTTTGAAGGTGTCCCGGGACTGGGCGGCACTTGTGCGCAGGGCGCTGCTGCACTGGGAGCCATGGGCATGCCGCTGGTAGCATGTATCTCCGACCGCTGCAGGGAAGTATGCGAAATGATGGATTATCCGGGGCTTTACACGGTGAAGGACGGCAAAACCGTTCCCATCATGGAAATCGCTACGGACCATAACCCTGTATACCATATGATCCTCCAGTACACAAAAGGCGACACGTTGGAGATAAATGGAAAGACCTACACCGTTCCATGTTCCAACAGGCTGATCATGGGTTATGATAAGGTCCATAAAGACCTCAACGTGGACGATGATTTTAAAACATATCTGGAAGACCATGCGGAAAATATGATCTCCTATAATATCTCCGGTTTGAATGCCATCCTTGATCCTAAGCTTATGGAGAAAAGGATGAATGAAATGGACCAGCATTACAAGACGATCAAAGAAAAGAATCCATCTTGTATTTTCTATTTTGAAAGCGCACATTACTTGAATCCACAAGTAAAGCACATTGTATACCATGCCATGGCTCGTTACGTTGATATCCTTGGCATGAATGAAGAAGAACTCGTTGTCCACACCAGAGAATGCGGACAGGATATAGACAAATCCAGTTTTCCGGATATTATCCGGGGGCTTGAACTGGTGCTGAAGAAACATGGCGTAAAAGGTATTATCTTGCATACAAAGGATTACTCCATGTACTTCGGGGACGAGTTGTCGGGAGTCAATATCGAAAAGGGACTGACAATGGGAAATCTCATGTCCGGAACGCGCGCAAGAACCGGACGTTACGGCAGCCAACAGGATTGCAGCGAATCCTTATCGCTTCCGCTCAGCCCAACAGGCTTGCGCTTTGCAGAAGAGTTGTCAAAAATGAACCTCTCTCACAGTGCCTGCCTTGTACCTTCCAGATATATGGAAAAGCCCAAATACACCATTGGACTGGGTGACACTTTCGTGGCCGGGGTCCAGATGGGGTTTATCCGATAGCCCGCATCAAAAATAGTATAAAGAGGTGAACGAATTGGCAGAAAACTACATATTGGAATGTTCCGGTATATCGAAAGCTTTCGGTGGTACTCAGGCTCTGAAAGATGTTCAGCTTCATATCCGTCCCGGTGAAGTGCATGCGCTTCTGGGAGAAAACGGAGCCGGAAAATCAACTTTAATGAAAATTATCATCGGACTGTACAAACAGGACGAAGGTACTATCACATGGAATGGCCAGCCTTATCAGGCACACGGCCCTGTTGATGCCATCAATCAAGGTATCTCCATGATCCATCAGGAATTAAACCCTGAGCCGCATCTGACCATTGCAGAGACTATTTTCTTGAAACGTGAAGATACGGTAGGAAAATTTTTCCTGAACAAAAAGGCGCAGAATGAACGCGCTGCAGAAGTTCTGAAAAAATTTAATTTCCCATTCGCCCCAACCACAATGATGAAAGAACTGACACTTGCTCAGGTGCAGATGATCGAGATCATCAAGGCTGTGTCCTGTGATGCAAAATTGATCATCATGGATGAGCCTACTTCTTCCCTTGACAGTGAAGAGACTGAGCACTTGTTCTCTACGATCCGCGACCTGAAGTCAAAAGGTGTTTCTATCATTTATATTTCACACCGTATGGAAGAGATTTTCGAAATCTGTGACCGGGTATCTGTC
>JALFIB010000185.1 GCA_022776305.1 Lachnospiraceae bacterium | reverse complement strand
AAGCTTCTTTGTAGAAAATTAACAAGATAGAAAGTATCTTAACACTAAATTAATTTACCGAATGCTATCCTATAAATAAGAAAAGAATTTATGTATCGTTTTCCATAGGGAAAGACAAATAGAGAAATATTTATACGGGGGTGAGAGTATGAATCCGTTGATAAATATAGGGATTGCAGCACTGCTTCTTGTTTATCTCCTGGTGGTGGGACATTTCTTTATCGAAAAGATGTCACCCTTCTTTCAAGGTATAGAAGACAGCAAAAAAGCGTGTGAGGCGGTTATTTTCGGAAATACCCAGTTTGCAAAGGAATGCGAACAGTATTTGCACGAGACAGGTATCAGCTGCTTTCGTATTGAGACTATCGAGCAGGAACAGATGGAGAAAATCCCAAAAGCCGGATGTATTGTGGCCCTCGATGAGTCGGATTACCAGAACCTTGTAGCCTGTGGTATTTTGAAAGAATACTGCAAAAGCAGGCGCTCCTGTGCCATCTGCAATGAGGGAGGAAACCGCAGGATCTATCTGGAAAATAAGATTAAAATACTGGAGCGGGAAGAGTTTTCGGGTGAAAAGGTCTACCGCCTGATAAAGGAGAAGAAACATGCTTCATAGGGTGGAAAATAAAATGACACAGGCGCAGATCATTGCCCTTGGATATTTTTTGGTCATTGCAACGGGGACGCTGCTTTTGATGCTTCCCATCTCATCGAGGAGCGGGAGGTGTACGGATCTGCTGACTTCTTTATTTACAGCCACCAGCGCTACTTGTGTGACTGGCCTTGTGGTGGTGGACACCAGCCTGCACTGGTCTGTTTTTGGAAAGACCATTATTCTAGTTATGATACAGATCGGTGGTCTTGGATTTGTGACCATGGGCGTATTATTTGCCATGTTCTTTAATAAAAAGATCACTCTCCGTGTCCGGGAGCTTTTGCAGGAGAGCATGAATACCAGTAAAGTAGGCGGTGTGGTGAGGCTTGCGCGGAAAGCTCTCTGGGGGACTTTGTTCATTGAATCCATAGGTGCCCTTTTGCTGGCCATCCGGTTTATCCCGGAATTCGGCTTCTTAAAAGGGATTGGATTCAGTATCTTCCATGCCATCTCGGCTTTTTGCAACGCCGGCTTCGACTTGATGGGGAGCAGCAAGGGTGCATTTGATTCTTTGGCATCCTATTCCAATGATATTTTGGTCAACGCCGTGGTCATGCTCCTGATCGTGATCGGCGGTATCGGATTCCTTGTGTGGGATGACATTACAAAAAATAAATGGAACATCAAACGGTATTCCCTTCACACAAAGCTGGTGCTTACCGTAACGGTAGCACTGATATTTGGCGGCGCATTCTGCTTTTACATATTTGAGCGGCACAATCTGATGAAAGGTCTGGGAGCGCAGGAGACGATCCTGACTTCCCTGTTCAGCTCTGTGACGGCAAGGACGGCCGGATTTAACACCATTGATACGGCCGGGCTGACCACCAGTTCCAAGCTTCTGACCATGGTACTGATGTTTATCGGCGGAAGCCCGGGCTCCACAGCCGGAGGAATCAAGACCACGACACTGGTTGTTTTGTTGATCTATGTGACATCAAATTTAAGAAATTCAAAAGGGTACAATGTGTTTGGAAGGCGGCTTGAAGATGACGCCATCCGCAAAGCCAGCAATGTAATGCTCATCAGCCTTCTCATGGCCATCAGTGCTACCATCGTGATCTGTTATTTCCAGCCGTTCACATTGGAAGACGTACTGTTTGAAGTATTTTCCGCCATTGGTACCGTGGGTATGTCCACAGGGATCACAAGGGATCTTTCGAAAGCATCCCGTGTCGTAATCATCCTTTTGATGTATTGCGGGCGAATCGGAAGTATGTCCTTTGCGTTGTCTTTCCTTGAACGGAAAAAAGTTGCGCCGGTACAGTGCCCGGTGGAAAAGGTTATGATTGGCTAAAACACGCCGGTATATAGTAAAAATTGATAAAATAATAAAAACGGAGAAAGCCAGACACTGTGTCTGAATCGGAGGAAGCGTATGAAAACAGTATTGATCATCGGATTGGGGAGATTCGGGAACCATCTTTGCAGGAAATTTGCAGAATTAAAAAATGAGGTAATGGTTGTGGACATGAGGGAGGAAGCGGTGGAAGACGTACTTCCCATCGTCACAAGTGCGAAGATCGGTGACTGCACCAATGAAGAGGTGCTCCACAGTCTGGGGGTAAGGAATTTTGACTTGTGTTTTGTCTGCATTGGGAATAACTTCCAAAGCAGCCTTGAGATCACCAATCTTCTGAAAGAGATGGGGGCAAAATACGTCATCAGTAAAGCAAACAGAGATATTCAGGCGAAATTTTTGTTGAAGAACGGGGCAGATGAAGTGGTATATCCAAATAGGGACATAGCGGAGAAGCTTGCGGTTCGCTGCAGCATGAATAATGTATTTGAATACATTGAGCTGAATGAGGGATATTCTATCTGCGAGATCCCGCCGCTGAAGGAGTGGATCGGGCTTTCCATCCGGGAAGTGAATTTTAGGAGCAAATACCATGTGAGCATTTTGGGAACACGCAACGGAGGGCAGACCAGCCTGCTTCCCATGGCAGACCACGTATTTAAGCTGGATGAGCATTTGATGGTCATCGGCAAAAAAGTTGATATTGATAAAATCCTGAAAAGCCTTTAAGATAGAGTGAGCACATCAAAATATGTGCTCATTATATCTTACAGACGTCAGGAGATAAAGATATGCCGAAAAGACATTTGGTTTATACGTTGCGGATGATCACGATCATGATCTCCACCTTTCTGTTTTCCATGCTGCTGAACCAGATCGGGATCGGAAAAGAGAACATCCTCATGCTGTTCATCGTAGCGGTGCTGCTGGTATCTTACTGTACCATCGGATATCAATACGGGATCATTGCATCTCTTGTGGGGATGATGAGTTTTAACTTTCTTTTCACGGAGCCTCTTCGGACCTTTGCCATTTCAAACCCCAATGATGTAGTCATGCTCGGTTTTTTCCTGTTGGCAGCCCTGATCTCTTCCAACCTGACGGTACGTTTCCAGAAGCAGGTGAAGGTGGCAAGGGAAAATGAACAGCTTGCAAGGGCGCTTACTCTGGAGCAGGAGCGGATCCAGTTTGCCATGGAGAAGGAGCAGATGCGGAGTGGGCTTCTGCGTAGTATTTCCCATGACCTTAGGACACCGCTCACCGGGATCGCCGGTGCCAGCAGCTTGATCGCAGAGACGGGAAACCAGTTAGACCGGGAGAGTATCATCAGCCTCGCGAAGGATATCAGTGATCAGGCGGACTGGCTGATCCAATTGGTGGAAAATATTTTAAATATGACAAAGATCGACAGCGGAAACCTGGTGATCGAAAAGAAGCCGGAGGCTGTGGAGGATGTGATCAGCAATGCGGTAGCCCGTGTGAAAGGCCGCAGGCAGAGCCGGGCGATCGAAGTAGTTGTCCCGGACGACGTGTTCATGGTACCCATGGATGGGCAGATGGTGGTGCAGGTACTGATCAACCTGCTGGACAACGCTATCAAACACACAAAAGAAGACGGCAAGATTGCGATTCATGTGAGCCGGAGGGATAAGATGGTCTGGTTCATGGTGGAGGATAACGGAGTCGGCATCGATGAAAGTATTAAGGATAAGCTGTTCGAGGAGTTCTTTACTTTCCGGCCCATCAGTCAGGATACAGGAAAAGGCATCGGCCTTGGGCTAGCCATCTGCCGGGCGATCGTGACGGCACACGGCGGCACCATTTACGGGGAAAATATGGAATCGGGAGGCGCACGCTTTGCTTTCAGCCTTCCGGAAGAAATAGTGGATTTGTAAGAATAGAGTGTGAAACTATGATGGAAAACGAAGTTACAGTATTGATAATTGAAGACGATAAGTATATTTCCAACTTTATTTGCATGAGTTTGAAGCAGGAGGGCTACCATTACATAAAAACGGATACGGGCAGGGAGGCCATCAGCCTTTGCTATGCCAACAACCCGGACGTTATTATTTTGGACCTTGGGCTTCCGGATATGAATGGGATTCAGGTGATTGAGCATATACGCTGCCATTCTGACAAGCCCATTATCGTAGTATCTGCAAGGCAGGAAGAGGGAGAGAAGATCAAAGCCCTTGACATGGGAGCCGATGACTACGTGGTCAAGCCGTTTTACATGGGCGAGCTTCTGGCGCGTATCCGTGTAGCTATGCGAAAATCAGAAAAGAGCGCTTCTGTGGAGATGACCCAGACCTTCCAGCGGGACTACCTGAAGATTGATTTTTCCAAAAGGCTTGTCTATATTGATGAGAAAGAAGTGCACCTGACGCCTATCGAGTACAAACTTCTGGCCCTGCTTGTGACAAATAGGGGTAAGGTGTTGACGCACAACCAGATTTTGAGTAAAATCTGGGGGTACGGAGGCGGCGGGGACGCCAACAGCCTTCGTGTGTTTATGGCCACGCTGCGCAGAAAAATTGAAAAAGATACCACAAATCCAAGGTTTATTATTACGGAGGTAGGCGTGGGATATCGTTTTGCGGAGAAGGACTAAAAAATGCAAAGAAGGTGCAGGGCATTATGGTAAATCCGAAAAGAATCATGCAGGTGAAAGAAATGGCGGAGGGATGTATGAGAAACCATGCAAAACTTCAGCCATTTTTCAATGCAGCAATGAACAGTCTGGAAGAGGGCAGCATCATTGAGATATCAGTGAAAAGCCCGGAAGGCAGGGAACTGTGTACAAACCTGCGTGTAAACAGGGAAGATATGCAGCTTCTCCGGGAGATTCAGGCTATGAATGTAAACCCGTGACGGGGATAGTCTTTAGAGTAATAAGGAAAGCGAGGAGCGATGAGATATGGAGCTTATGATCAGACAGGCAAGGACAGAAGAAGCCGGGATTTTAGCGGCGATTGAGGCAGAGTGTTTTCCGGAAGCGGAAGCTGCCACGGAAAAAGAGATTCGGGAGCGCATGGGAGTTTTCTTGGAAAATTTTCTTGTAGCAGAGCAGGACGGAAAAGTGATCGGGTTTATCAACGGAGCTGCCGGGGATGAACCCCATTTGCCCGATGAGATGTACCATAACACAAGGCTGCATAAGCCGGATGGGGCTTACCAGACCGTATTCGGGCTTGATGTACTTCCGGATTTCCGCTGCCATGGGGTAGCAGGAAGGCTGATAGACGAATTTGTGCTTCTGGCAAAAAAACGGGGGAAAAAAGGCGTGGTGCTCACTTGCAAAGAGCACTTGATCCATTATTATGAAAAACACGGTTTTGTAAAATACGGCTTATCGGATTCCTGCCACGGCGGCGCTACATGGTATGATATGAAATGTCTTTTTTAATCTGGTAAAGACAGATGTTCTCCCGGCAGAGAAAAACATAAAATTTATATAAACTATTCGGAAACCCTATTGACTTCTTTTCGTTTTAGAATAAAATGAACATAGACATATTAGCACTCAATAACGTCGAGTGCTAATAAAAAACGGGGAGGGGTAATGGATGACGATTATACCGATTCACGATATGATTTTATTGCCGGGAATCAGTTTTTATTTTAAAAAAGAAGCATATTACCAATGGCAGCTTGCAGAGGCAAAGGCAGGAGATGAGCTCTTGTTTCTGCTTCAGAAGGAGCAAAAAGAATTAAAGGATACCTCAGCGGAAGACTTTTATCCCATCGGATTTTCCGCGGAGGTGGTGAGTATCGACGCCGACGGTACGGTACAGGTGAAAGTAAAAGAACGGGTAGATGTTTACGATATCGAAAATGCGGAAGGTACTTTGTCCGCCGCAGCATCGGTCCGTCCCGTTGTGAAAGACATTTCTCAGGAAGAAAAAAGGGCCAAATTTGAGAAGATACGCTCTTCTTATCTGCAGTTCGTCCAGAATTTCCAATGGGGAGTCTGGGCAAGGAATATTATCTTAAGATGGGGCTCTCTGGAGGAGATGATCTGTTCCTCTGCTTCTTACCTTGACCTGTCCTGGCCGGAGAAGTATGAGATTATGGAGACGGATTCCGAATTGCACAGGACCCAGTTGATCGAGCATGCGATCTACGGCTTTATTGAAGAGAGCAAGGTGGCAGAAGAGGCGCAGGAGGCCCAGCAGGAAAGCCATGACCAATCTTACCGGGAAGCAGCTATCAGAAAGCAGCTTGGTTTTCTCCAGAGGCAGCTGGATGAGATGCACCCGGATGAAGTTTCAGAGGTGCGCCAGTTTGAAGAAAAGATCAATGCTTCCGGCATGAACGATGTGGCAAGGCGTGAAGCAGAAAAGGTTTTGGGCAGGATGAAGCAAGAAGGCAAAGAAGGCCATGAATACGGGATGCTGTATGACTATCTTGACTTTATCACCACCTTGTCTTGGAAAAAAGAAGCGGCGCAGGAGATTGATCTGGAAGAAGCCGCCAAGGTATTGGATGCAGACCATTACGGGATGAAACGGGTAAAAGAGCGTATCATTCAGCAGATTGCCGTCATGGCGCTGAATAAAAAGCAGTCCGGGTCAATCCTTCTGTTTGTAGGAGCGCCCGGCACAGGAAAGACCAGCATCGGGCAGAGCATTGCAAAGGCGCTCCACAGGAAATATGTGAGGATCAGCCTTGGAGGTATCCGGGATGAGGCAGAGATCCGCGGACACCGCAGGACTTATATCGGTGCGATGCCGGGGCGCATCATGGAGGGCATGAAGCGCTGCGGTACCTCAAATCCAGTCATGGTTCTGGATGAGGTGGATAAGCTGGCGAAGGATTACGGCGGAGATCCGGCCAGCGCACTTTTGGAGGTGCTTGATCCGGAGCAGAACAGTACCTTTACAGACCACTACATGAATGTGCCCTATGATCTTTCCGATGTATTGTTTGTGTGTACGGCAAATACGGTAGATACCATACCGGAACCTTTGCTGAACCGTATGGAAGTGATCCAGTTCCCGGGATACACCGCAGTAGAAAAAATGCAGATCGCCAAAAGACATTTACTTCCTAAAGTGATGGAAGATACAGGGATCAAGAAAAGCTGCCTGAAGGTGACAGACGAAGCTTTGAGGCAGATCATTGAAGAATATACCATGGAATCCGGCGTCCGCGGTTTAAAGAAGCAGGTTGGAACCTTGTGCAGGTCCGCGGCGGTGAAGCTGGTGAAAGGGGAGCAAAAGAGCATTAAAGTAAGTGCCAAGAGGCTGCCGGAATTTCTCGGGCCGAAAAAGGCACACCACGATAAGAAAATTGACCGGGCCGTTCCCGGCGTAGTGACTGGGCTTGCATGGACCAGCGCCGGAGGGGAGATCCTCTTTTTGGAATCCCGGCTTATTCCGGGGCAGGGAGGGCTGATCATCACAGGGCAGCTTGGAGATGTGATGAAAGAGTCTATGCAGATCGCAGTGAGTCTGGTAAAATCCATGTATCCGGAGGAAGCAAAAAAATTAAAGGAAAATGACCTTCATATCCATGTGCCGGCAGGAGCCGTGCCGAAGGACGGACCTTCAGCAGGCATCACCATCGTGACAGCCCTCGCCTCACTTTTGACAGGAAAAACCGTAAGTACGGATCTGGCTATGACAGGGGAGATCTCCCTGCGGGGCAGCGTCCTTCCCATCGGAGGCCTTCCGGAGAAACTGATGGCTGCACAGAGGGCAGGCATCAAGAAGGTACTGATCCCGGAAGAAAATATGGCAGATCTGGAGGAAGTGGCAGAAGAAGTGAAAGAAAAGCTTGAGATCACACCGGTCAGGACCATAGAAGAAGTGTTGGATCAGGCGTTTTCATAATAAATAACAGTAAAGTTGACAAAATACAAAAGAAATGCTTCCTTCCTGCCACAGGCGGGGAATGGGAAGAAGATCAGTAAAAGAAAGGAGTGAAGGGAATGAATGAAATAAAAAAGCCAAGAAAACCATTGGCATTTTACTACTTAATCGTTTTGGCAGTGCTTTTTGTGATCAATTTTGTGTTGATGCCGTATATGGAAGAGCGCAGTATCAAGCAGGTGGATTACGGCACTTTCATGACTATGACAGAGGAGAAAGAGATCGGCAAGGTAGAAGTGCAGGATAACCAGATTCTCTTTACCGATAAAGCCGAGAGCCAGATTTATAAAACCGGAGTGATGGATGATCCGGGGCTGGTGGATCGCCTTCACGCGTCGGGTGCTGAATTTACCAGCGAGATCGTGGAAGAAATGTCCCCCTTTATGAGCATCCTGCTTTCCTGGATACTTCCCCTTCTGATCTTTATGTTGTTAGGCCAGTTTATGGCAAAGAAGATGATGGATAAAGCCGGCGGAAAAGATTCCATGATGTTCGGCATGGGAAAGAGCAATGCAAAGGTTTACGTAAAGTCTTCCGAGGGCATCCGGTTTACGGATGTGGCCGGTGAGGATGAGGCGAAGGACAATCTAAAAGAGATCGTGGATTACCTCCACAATCCTGCAAAATACAAAGAGATCGGTGCTTCCATGCCGAAAGGTATCCT
>JALFIB010000173.1 GCA_022776305.1 Lachnospiraceae bacterium | reverse complement strand
GTTATCATCGTATCATTACAGTCTCCTGAGCTTGGCAAGATGATTCGCCGTCTGAGAGCAAAATCTTCTGCTCAGGCAGGGAAAGGAGCGGCATAATGAAAAAACAAGGACGTAAATTAGATGGAAATTCATTCCTGCTGCTGATCACAATCGCGCTGTTTGTTGTTATGTATATTGTGGGCATCATCCTGTTTAAAGACCAGGGCTTTGCCAAGACACAGAACTTTTTGAACCTGTTTATTTCCAATGCCGGACTGATCGTTATTGCAGTAGGTATGACCATCGTTATGATCACAGGCGGAATTGATATTTCTGTTGGTTCTGTAGTAGCTATGGTCTGCATGATTCTTGCATGGACCATGGAGAATGCGGGATGGGGAGCAATTCAGGCTACGATCTTCGTTCTCGCCATTGGGCTTGTATTCGGCTTCGTGCAGGGCTGGCTGGTTGCCTACCTGAAGATACAGCCATTTATCGTTACTCTGGCAGGAATGTTCTTTGCAAGAGGTATGACGGCTGTCATCAGTAAAGAGATGATCAGTATTAAAAACGAGATGTTCCTTTCCTGGGCACAGTGTAAGATATACCTTCCTTTCGGAGGATACGTAAATAAGAAAGGCATGATGATCAAGCCTTATATCTATCCCAGCGTTATCATTGCATTACTGGTACTCATCGTGATCTTTATCGTATTGAAATATACGAAATTCGGCCGCAGCATTTACGCCATCGGCGGAAATGAGCAGTCAGCGCTGATGATGGGCTTGAATGTAAAACGGACAAAATTGAAAGCATACGTATTGGAGGGATTTCTGGCAAGCCTTGGCGGCTTCCTGTTCTGCCTGAATACTTGCTCCGGTTTCGTTGAGCAGGCAAAAGGATTTGAAATGGATGCCATTGCTTCTTCCGTTATCGGAGGTACACTGCTGACAGGTGGTGTGGGAAATGTGATCGGAAGCTTGTTTGGTGTCTTGATCAAAGGTACCATCGAAGCATTTATCACTTTTCAGGGAACCTTGTCTTCTTGGTGGACCAGAATTACCATCGCAGCAATGCTCTGCTTCTTCATCGTACTCCAGAGTATTTTTGCGGCAGTAAAAGAAAAGAACAAAAAATGATGAGATAAGATCATGAGAAAGCCCCCTATGTTTCGACATAGGGGGTTTCGAATGTTTCATTATAATTCAATTCTTCTGATTCGATCTTCTGTATGGCACCGTCTTCCCATTTAAATCTCAGATACCGGTAGATCACCTCATGGCTGCGCAGGTATTCTGAAGAACTGAGGAGGCTGTGCAGCTGCTCCGGTTCGATCTTATTCTGTTCACACAGTTCTTCCTCTGAGACAGGTTTCCCATTTATAAAAAAATTTGCAATCATAGTGGAAATGGAATCTTCATAAGGGATTTTCCGGATAGACATCACAAGGTAGTTGGAAACAGAATCATTGTAAGCCACTTGGATCGCATAATCTTGATACGCGTCAATAAATTCTTTTTTCCCATCCCCCGGACTGACACCGCTATAGGTGGATTCTCCGTCCATTTCATACAGCTTTGCGGGAGCAATATCAGATGTTTTTTTTTCGCAACCTGACAAAAACAGCAACCCGAAAAGAATGATATATAGTAATTTTTTCATAAGATATTGATGCCTTTCTGATCTATTCCCTTATAAATTATCATATTATGAAAAAAGATTCCAGATATATTTATGCGGTTTTTATGGAGAATAGAGAGGAAAAATGCGAAACTCTGTGAATGAAAACTTAAATTTTTTGGAAGACTGTTGACTTTTTACGTTTTTTAGATTACTCTTTCAAATGAATTTTATAGAACTTACATGAATTTACATAGGCTATGTCAGAAGTAGGGACTGACTGGCTACGGGGGTAGGAAAATTAATGTTTGGCAAGAAGCAGAAATGTAATTGTATTACGATAGAAAGGAACCATGAACGCAGGCAGAAAACGATTGATATTTTAAATAAGTATTCATTGCTGGGCCACATATTTTTGTCCTGCGCTGTTTGCTTTTTGATTGAGTGGATCTCACGTCATTCTTTTATAGAAGCGTGCTATTTCGTAGTAGACAGGAATCTGGTATTCCTCTACAATTCCTTAATTGTTTTCTCGTCTTTGACACTGGTATATCTGGTGAGAAGGCGTGCGGTACTGAGGACCATCATTTGTGTGTTCTGGTTATTCCTGGGAATCATCAATGGGTGTATCCTTGCAAAGCGTGTTTCGCCTTTCAGCTTTACAGACCTGAAGATGGTAGGCGATCTTTTTACGATGCAGAGCAATTACTTTACCACATTTGAAGCTGCGCTGGTGATCGCGGGAGTAGGGCTTGTATTGCTGGGGCTTGTGGTACTGTGGTTTAAGGGACCGAAGTTTAAAGGAAGGCCCCGCCGTCTGGCCAGTGTGCTGATGATCTTTGCGGTTTTTATGATGCTTCCTAATGTAACAAATGCAGCAGTGAGCAACAACATTCTGACATCGTATTTTGAAAATCTGGCACAGGGATACAAAGACTACGGATTCGTGTATAGCTTTTCAGCAAGTGTACTGGATCGCGGCATGAGTACACCGGAGGATTATTCAGAGGAATCCGTGGATGCGATCCTGCGCAAGATGCAGAGTGGATCTGCGGTGGCTGCCAATGATATTGAGGCGACGGAAGACGAAGTGTGTGGGCAGTCATCAAAGGAAAGCGGCGCTTCCGTTTCTCTTGAGAAAAATGGAAGTGTCAAGACTACTTCCTCAGGGGAAGAATTAAATACAGAAGCAGAAACAGAGATTCCAACAGAGACAGAAAGTGAGGAGTTTGAGTATCCGAACATCATCTGCGTTCTTTTGGAATCTTTTGTTGACCCGGCACTTGTAAAGTTTATTGAGACCAGTGAAGACCCAATTCCCAACTTCCATTACTTGTATGACAATTATTCCTCCGGTTATCTTGAGGTTCCGGTGGTGGGAGCCGGCACGGCAAATACAGAATTTGAGATCCTGACCGGAATGGGGATGCAGTTTTTCGGACTGGGGGAATATCCTTATAAAACGATTCTAAAAGAGACCAATTGTGAGAGCATCGCATCCGACTTAAAAACCCTTGGATACGGAGCCCACGCGGTGCACAACAATGGAGGGAATTTCTACAGCAGGAAAAATGCTTTTTCTATGATGGGATTTGATACATTCACCTCCAAAGAGATGATGAATATTCAGGAGTATACTCCCATCGGCACCTGGCCCACAGACCATATCCTTGTGGGGGAAGTGGAAAAATCCCTTGATTACACGCCGGACCGGCAGGACTTTGTCTATACGATCACGGTGGGAACCCACGGGGATTACCCACGGGAGAGAGTTCTGGAGAATCCGAAAATTGTTGTGTCCGGCGTAGAAGATGAGGGTGAAAGAAACGCATGGGAATACTACATCAACCAGCTCAATGAAGCGGATGAATTTATCGGCGAGCTGATCGATATGCTGGAGCAGCGCGATGAAAAAACTATTGTGGTGATGTTCGGTGACCATCTCCCCACGATGGGCCTTACGGAAGAGGATATGACAACCGGCAGCCTTTTTAAGACCCAGTATGTGACGTGGAATAATTTCGGTTTGGATAAAGAGGATAAAGATATGTCCTCTTACCAGTTTCTGGCGGATATACTGGATGAACTGGACATTCATATCGGAACCATGTTCCAGTTCCACCAGAACCGTGACCAATTCCAGACGGATGAGGAGTACCAGAAGGATATGGAGATCCTGCAATATGATATCCTTTACGGGGACCATTACGTTTACGGTGGAGAGGATCCTTACCCCGCTTCTGATATTGTGATGGGAACGCAGGATATTGTGATCAGCAGGATCATGGAGACTACCCAGTATTATTACGTCAGGGGAGATAATTTCACAAAATGGAGCAAAGTATTTATTGACGGTGAGAAAGTGGGAACGAAATTTGTCACCTCCAAACTGCTGCGGTTTGATAAGGATGATATGGAGGAGGGCTTCCACAAGATCGTGGTAAACCAGATGGGATCCTCTGATACCATCTTCCGAAGTTCAAATGCGGCATATTATACGAGAAAAGCCGAAGAGACAGAATTGGAGTAAAGGTTGACAAAAGGTTGACAAAAAATTTTTCGGCTGTTATGATTCTATTGTGAATGGACAAGGGAGTTCTTTTAAAACAAGGCGAAAGAACGCCCTTTTTCTGTATAATAGAATGACTGCGGATAAGTGAAAGGAGAAATGAGGGCATATGAGTAAGTATACGAAAGAAGATATTTATCGGATGATCGAAGAAGAGGATGTGGAGTTTATCAGGCTCCAGTTTACTGATTTATTCGGATCATTAAAGAATCTTGCGGTGACCACAAGCCAGCTGGAGCGCGTACTGGACAATGCAATTTCTTTCGACGGAGCGTCTATTGAAGGGTTTGTAAAAATAGAAAATTCAGATTTGTTCCTTTACCCGGATCTTGATACATTCTGTATCTTCCCCTGGAGGCCGCAGCACGGGAAAGTAGCCAGATTTATCTGTGATGTATATTATGCAGACGGTACACCTTTTGAGGGGGATCCGCGGTTTATCTTAAAAAATGTAGTGGATGAGGCGTCTGAAATGGGATACCGCATTGATGTAGGACCGGAATGTGAGTTTTTCCTGTTCCACACAGATGATATGGGACGGCCCACCACAGTGACACATGAAGAGGCGGGATATTTTGACGTAGGTCCAATGGATCTGGGGGAAAATGCAAGGCGTGACATGATCCTGACCTTAGAAGAGATGGGCTACGTTGTAGAGGCTTCCCATCATGAGGATGCCCCTGCGCAGCACGAGATAGATTTCCAGTATGATGAGGTGATGAAGGCAGCAGATGGGATCATGACAGTCCGTCTTGCAGTAAAGACTGTGGCAAAACGCCACGGACTGCATGCCTGCTTTATGCCGAAGCCCAAGAGCGGCGTGAACGGATCGGGAATGCACATCAATATCTCCCTGTCGAAGGACGGGGTGAATGCCTTCTATGATCCGGAGGATCCTATCCACCTGAGCAAAGAGGGATATTATTTTATCGGAGGGATCATGAAGCACATCCGGGCCATCACGGCAGTGACCAATCCTCTGGTGAATTCCTACAAACGTCTGGTACCGGGCTATGAAGCACCGGTTTACATTGCATGGTCCGTGACAAACCGCAGCCCACTGATCCGCATCCCGGCCATGAACGATAAGCGCCAGAGGATCGAGCTGAGAAGCCCGGATTCTGCTGCAAATCCTTATTTGGCTCTTGCTGTCTGCATGGCGGCCGGACTGGACGGCATCAAAAACAAGATCATGCCGCCGGAAAGTGTAGACAGGAACATTTTTGCCATGACGGAAGAAGAGCGAAAAGCGTTGGGAATCGAATGTTTGCCGGATAACCTTCTGGAAGCCATAAATGATCTGGAACAGGATCCGCTTATCTGCGGTGTTCTGGGCGAACATGCGACGAAGCGGTTTGTGGAAGCAAAAAAGAAAGAGTGGGAGGAATACCGCGCCAGCGTCAGCGAATGGGAAGTTGAACGCTATTTATCAAGGATCTGATTGTTCTGCTGAATAGGAAAGAAAACGCAGAATAGGAGGACATGCATGATAAATGTAGTAGTAGTATTTCCAAAATTAGAAGATGCAAAAAGCATCCGGAATCTACTGGTGCGCAACGGCTACAACGTAAACGCGGTGTGTGTGAACGGTGCGCAGGCGCTGACTGCAGCTGATCAGCTTGGCTCCGGTGTCATTGTGTGTGGGTACCGGTATCCTGACATGATGTATGACGAACTGCATGAAAATGTTTCGCCGGCTTTTGAGATGCTTCTGGTGGCATCTGCCCGTGTGGTGGAGGAAGGGATCTTGGAGGGCGTGGTAAGCGTCACCATGCCGCTTAAAATGCACGAACTGATCAATTCCCTTGAGATGGTCATCGGACACCTGGAGCGCAGAAGGAAGAGAAAAAGATTCCAACCGCCCCAGAGAAGCGAAAAAGAAAAGAAGATCATTGCGGAAGCAAAAGCGCTTTTGATGGATCGGAACCATATGAGTGAGGAAGAGGCACATCGGTATTTACAGAAGACCAGTATGGACAGCGGCACCAATCTGGTAGAAACGGCGGAGATGCTGTTTGCTTTGCTGAGGGTATGAGAATAGAAGTGAGGAAGTAGTAAGAAAGGTTTAAAAAGGGCAGGACATGAAATTTACGAAAATGCATGGCATTGGGAATGATTACGTTTATGTCAATTGTTTTAAGGAAAAGATAGAAAATCCGGGAGAAGTGGCAAAAAGGATCAGCGACCGCCATTTCGGTATCGGTTCAGACGGATTGATCTTAATTAAGCCGTCACAGATTGCTGATTTTGAGATGGAGATGTATAATTCAGATGGGTCTTTAGGCGCTATGTGTGGAAATGGGATCCGCTGTGTGGCAAAATACGTGTATGATTACGGCCTTACCGATAAGACGCAGATTTCAGTTGCCACAGGAAGCGGGATCAAATATCTTGACCTGACCGTGGAGGATGGAAAGGTCGTCCTCGTGAAGGTGGATATGGGTGCTCCTATTTTGGAACCGGAAAAGATCCCGGCTAAGGTCTCCAAGGCAACAGGGGAGAAGCTCACAGTACAGGGAAAAGAATATGAGGTGACCTGCATATCCATGGGAAACCCCCACTGCATCGTTTGTGTCGATGATGTGGAGGGACTGGCTATAGAGCAGGTGGGGCCGTTTTTTGAGCGTCATGAAGTATTTACGGACAGGGTCAACACAGAATTCATTAAAGTGCTGGACCGCAATACGGTACAGATGCGCGTATGGGAGCGGGGAGCAGGGGAGACCTGGGCCTGCGGCACAGGCGCATGCGCCGTGGCAGTTGCATGTATCTTAAACGGATGGACAGAGCGGGAAGTGACCGTGAAACTCCGCGGGGGAGATCTTCGTATCTGCTGGGATCAGGATAAAAACACAGTCTTTATGACAGGGCCTGCAGCTACTGTTTTTGATGGGGAGATCGAGCTTTCCTAAAAGCTTTTGGAAAATGACGGCTTTTCAGGGAGTCATTGTCTGGTAAGTACATAGACTGGTAAGTGCATAGACCTGCAGTTTTTTTCTCAGTAAAACTGCGGTTTTTGATAGAGATACAATTTTTCAGGAGGATGGAAACATGTTTAAAGTTAACGACAACTACTTAAAATTGCCGGGGAGCTATCTTTTTTCCACGATTGGAAAGAAGGTAAATGCATTTGCAGCGGAGCATCCAGACAAAAAGGTGATCCGCCTTGGGATCGGCGATGTGACACAGCCGCTGGCTCCGGCAATCATCAGCGCACTTCACAGTGCAGTGGATGAGATGGCAGATGCCGCCACTTTTAGAGGATATGCGCCGGATCTTGGCTATGAGTTTTTGCGGAATGCCATTGCTAAGAACGATTACAAAGACCGCGGATGTGATATTGCACCGGATGAGATTTTTGTATCAGACGGGGCAAAATGTGATTCCGGAAATATTCAGGAAATATTTAGTGTAGATAATAAGATCGCAGTTTGCGACCCGGTTTACCCTGTGTACGTTGACACCAATGTGATGGCAGGAAGGACAGGAACGTATGATCCCAAGAGCGAGACTTGGAGTGATGTGATCTACATGCCTTGTACGGCTGACAATAACTTTGCTCCAGAACTTCCGAAGGAGACGCCGGACATCATTTATCTGTGCTTCCCTAACAACCCTACCGGAGCAACGATCACAAAAAATCAGCTGCAGGAATGGGTTGATTACGCAAATAAAGTCGGTGCGGTGATCATTTATGATGCTGCTTATGAAGCGTATATTTCCGAAGAGGACGTGCCCCATTCCATCTATGAATGTGAAGGGGCAAGGACATGTGCCATTGAACTGAAATCATTTTCCAAAAATGCAGGATTTACAGGTACACGTCTCGGCTACACGGTGATCCCGAAGGATCTGAAATCAGGAGATGTAATGCTCCATTCCCTTTGGGCAAGACGCCATGGCACAAAGTACAACGGGGCTCCGTATATCGTGCAGAGAGCAGGGGAAGCAGTGTACTCTCCGGAAGGAAAGGAGCAGCTCAAAAAACAGGTTGCGTATTATATGAATAATGCAAGGGTGATCAAGGATGGGCTGAAAGAAGCAGGCTATACCGTATCAGGCGGTGTGAACGCTCCTTATATCTGGCTGAAAACCCCGGATAAAATGACTTCTTGGGAATTTTTTGATTATCTGTTGGAAAGAGCAAATGTAGTAGGAACGCCAGGTTCAGGATTCGGCCCCAGCGGGGAAGGATACTTCCGGCTGACTGCATTTGGTACGTATGAGAATACAGTAGCTGCACTGGAGCGTATCAAAGCGATGTAAGGCTCATTTGTCGGGCAACTCATAATACAAAGCGAAGTAACACAAAGCATAAAAAAAGCCCAAAGGGAAGCAGATAAAAAACTGTTTTTCTCTTTGGGCGTTTTTATGAAATGCGAAGTTTTATGATTCCTATAACATCCGGACACACGTAATCCCTATAACAGCTGGATGCCGTGGCGCGCCGCCTCTTTTCGGACGTCATCCGGCCACAGGGAACACTGTACTTCCCCGATATGTGCTTTGCGAAGATAGAACATACAGATACGGGACTGGCCGATGCCGCCTCCGATGGTGTAGGGCAGTTCGTGGTTCAGGATCGCAGCCTGGAACGGAAGCTCTGCCCGTTCTTCGCAGCCGGCCTTCTTTAACTGGCTCATCAGTGCTTTGTCATCCACACGGATTCCCATAGAGGAAAGCTCCAGTGCAATGTCAAGGACCGGGTAATAGACGAGGATGTCTGCGTTCAGCGACCAATCATCGTAATCCGGGGCACGTCCGTCGTGCTTTTCACCAGATGCAAGGACATCGCCGATCTGCATGATGCAGACAGCTCCTTTTTCTTTTGTGATATTGTACTCCCGTTCTCTGGGAGAAAGCCCCGGATACATATCCTCCAATTCCTGTGAGGTGATGAAGAAGATCTCTTTTGGAAGGATCTCTTCGATATAATCATACTGGATAGACATGTAGATTTCCGTTTTTTTCAATGCTTTATATACAGAACGGACTACTTTCTTCAAAGTATCCAGATTCCGCTCATTTTTATTGATCACTTTTTCCCAATCCCACTGATCCACGTAAATGGAATGGATGTTGTCTGTCTCTTCATCGCGGCGGATCGCATTCATATCGGTGTAAAGGCCTTCACCGTGTACAAAGCCGTATTCTTTTAGTGCGTAGCGTTTCCATTTTGCCAGAGAATGGACGATCTCAGCTTCTGCTTCATTCTGCTCTTTGATACCGAATTTGACAGGGCGCTCTACTCCGTTTAAGTTGTCGTTAAGGCCTGACGCCGGGTCCACAAACAGCGGGGAAGACACACGGAGCAGGTTCAGCTGGGAAGCAAGTGTCTGCTGGAAAAAGTCCTTTACGGTCTTGATGGCGATCTGGGTGTCGTATAAGGAAAGGGCGGAAACGTATCCTTCCGGAATAATCAGATGGTTCATGTTAAGATTTCCTCCAATATATAGATGCTTTTTTGTGAAAAAGGGGTCCGGGCTGCCGACGCAGCCGATAAAAACTCCTTATGACAAGTATCAATTATATACCAGATGAAGCAAAAGTGACAACAGTTAATTCGAAAAAAATACAAAAAAACCCTTGCCAGCCCTTAAAAAGTGTGCTAGGATTACTCCATCAAAAAGGCAATGAAAGAGACTCTGTTTCCGGAGCTTGACAGGAATTCGGCATCACCGACTGAGAGTGCCGATGGAGCGAAAGAGACAATAGGGAACACTCCGGAGCTGACTGTTCGAACAGTATTTCCAGAAAAGAAGTTTTGGGCGAAGTAGGGCAGTACGTCGCACGCGTTAAGTGTAAAAAGAGAGGCAGACAAAGGTGTCTGCAAGGCGGGTGGCACCGCGGGTATTGATTATCCGTCCCGGAATATCATAATATGATGTTCCGGGACTTTTTGTCGCAGTGACAGGGAAAATGGACATCGTGCATGCACGAGGAGATATTTGACCACCATAGGATATAGTCCGGAGCAAATCATACTTGTATGGTTTGGCTCTGGGCTATATTTGTTTTTTACTAGGAAAATTCTATGATGTTAAAGTCAAAAGATGCCATACGGATTGTTCCGTGCTTCGCACTCTCACAAACAGGCAAAAAGTCCCGGAAGCGGAAGGAGACCAACATGGAATTTTTATCAGGAGTAACAGAAAAAGAAACATTGGAACTGGAAGAGATCTTACAGCCGGAGCGCATTGGCACACAGGTGAAGGTGAATGGGTACGTCCACACCATCCGTGATATGGGAGAAGTGTCCTTTGTGGTGCTCCGCAAACGCAGCGGGCTTTTACAGTGTGTATTTGAGGAAGGAGAATCCAAGCTTCCGGCAAAGGAAATACGGGAATCCCAGACGGTAGAGCTGACCGGCGTCCTCCATCAGGATGAGCGGGCCCCGCACGGAATTGAACTGAGAGTTACAGATGGAAAAATCCTTACAACGCCTTATGATACTTTACCACTTCCGGTAGGAAAGTGGAAATTAAATACTTCCCTTGAGGCAAAACTGAACAACAGGAGCATTTCATTGCGCAACGTGCGGGAAAGGGCAAAATTCCGCATTCAGGAGGGAATCGTAAGAGGCTTCCGCGACTTTCTTTACAGTCAGGGATTTACAGAGATCCACACGCCGAAGATCGGGGCGAAGGGTGCAGAGGGAGGTTCCAATATTTTTAAGCTGGATTATTTCCATCACCCGGCAGTCCTGGCCCAGAGCCCTCAGTTTTATAAACAGATGATGGTAGGGGTGTTTGACCGTGTGTTTGAGACAGCGCCGGTATTCCGTGCGGAAAAGCACAATACAAAGCGTCATTTAAATGAATACACCAGCCTTGACTTTGAGATGGGATATATTGACAGCTTTACGGATATCATGGAAATGGAGACCGGGTTTTTGCAGTATACCATGAAGCTTTTGGAGAAAGAATACGCAAATGAACTTGCTATTTTGAACATTACCCTCCCAAAGACAGAAAAGATTCCCGCTGTGCGTTTCGATAAGGCAAAAGAGCTTGTAGCAGAGAAATATAACCGCAAGATCAAAAACCCCTACGATCTGGAGCCGGAAGAGGAGAGCTTGATCGGACGGTATTTTAAAGAGGAATACGATGCCGATTTTGTGTTTGTCACACATTATCCATCGAAAAAGCGTCCTTTCTATGCAATGGATGATCCGGAAGATCCAAAATTTACCCTCAGCTTCGACCTTTTATTCCACGGACTTGAGATTACTACGGGAGGACAGCGTATCCATGATTACCAGATGCTCCGTGATAAGATCGCGGCGCGTGGAATGTCGGAAGAAGGCATGGATCAGTACCTCAATACGTTTAAATATGGCATGCCTCCCCACGGTGGCCTTGGAATTGGCCTTGAGCGCTTGACAATGAAGCTTGTTATGGAAGATAATGTAAGGGAAACTACATTATTTCCGCGTGATCTGACACGTCTGGAGCCATAAAAGTGCTATAAGGGTGATAAGTAAATATGGAACGATGCGTACTGTGTGGAGGAAAGCTTGCAAATGGAAGATGTACAGAATGTGGGCTTGATAATAGGAAAAATGATAAGAAATACCGGCTGAATATACACAATGAAAAGGTGGCAGTTTTTCACCGGGGTGATTGCGAAGACCATGTAAATAAAGAATACGGGAAAAGGGCGGTAAGACCAAATCAGGAGAACCGGAGGAAAGCGGCAGCACAGCCTCAGGACCAGAATAAGGCGGCGGCCGGAGTGAATATGAACACAAGGACGCAGCCGGCAGCAGGGACAAAAAACAAGCCCCAGAAGAATGAGAAGATGACGGCCCAGAGGAAAAAGCAGTTAAAAGAACGGCGGCAGACGGGTACCGTGAAAAAGAAAAGTACCCTGCTCCGCCTGGTCAAGATTCTGGTCATTCTCACTGTTTTTATCTGGATACTGGGGGCTGTGGCCAGCTTTGTACAAGATGAACTGCTTGATTATTTTGTTACGGATGACTGGAACGACGCAGTTCGGGTAGAAGAACCGGAAGAGTCGCAGGAGAAGACAAAGCCTGCTCTCGTCACATGGGATGAGTCAGACGATGGATATCTGGACATGGACCTGATGCCCGGCGTATACAGCGCAGGATATGATTTGCCGGCGGGAGATTACCAGCTGTACTGTGAAGACGGTGCCGCATGGATCTATTGGTGGAATGAAGAAGATGAGTACAGTACCAGAGTTACTTTGTTCTCTTTGGAGCAGCAGGCATTGTATGCCGAGGGTGACGATGGGACAGATGGATGCTATGAGCTTTCTGAAGTGATCTCTTTACAGGATGGCGGTGTGATCTATCTTGAGGATTGTACAAGCAGCCTGCATCTGAAAGGGATCGGTATAGGTGAGACATCCCAGCGGGAGCCACAGGGACTGACAGAAGAAATTATCCTGCAGGACCAGATGACAGCCGGAGAAGATTTTCCTGCCGGCGTATATGATATCGTGCTGGAAGGAAACGACTTCTGGACGGATTACCCCAGTGCGTTTTTAGATGTGGAAGATAAAGAAAATGATGTTTCTTATTACGTATCCATAGATCGGGACAAACCTCGTTTTTACAGGTTTCCTTTCACAGAAGGATATGAGATCGAGGCCAGCTTGTACGGAGATAAGACGAAGGTGAAGCTGGTTCCCAGTTATTAATATCAGACGCAGCGCGTTTTTGGAGGAAAAAGAATGGCAAATATAATCAGTGATGAGACGATAGAATACGTCAAGATTTTGGCGAAGTTAGAGCTCTCAGAAGAAGAAAAAGAACAGGCAAAAACAGACATCGGCAGGATGTTGGACTACATTGATAAACTAAATGAGCTGGATACTTCAGGTGTGGAGCCTCTCTCCCACGTTTTTCAGGTGAGCAATGTTTTTCGTGAGGATGTAGTCACAAATCAGGACGAGAGGGAAAGGATTTTGAAAAATGCGCCTGCACGGAAGGATGATTCCTTTAAAGTGCCGAAGACCGTGGAATGACAGACGGTAAAAACAGTGCAGGAAGATAGAAAAAGGTGGTCAGAATGGAGATTATGGGATTCACTGCCCTTGAACTGGGCAAAAAAATAAAAGCAAAAGAAATCTCTGTCCGGGAAGCGACTTTGGAGAGCTTGAAGCAGATCCAGAAGACAGAGGAGAAGGTCCATGGCTTTGTGACCGTGGATGAGGAGGGTGCGCTGAAGCGCGCCGATGAAGTACAAAAAGGAATCGAGGAAGGCAGGCTGCAAGGACCATTGGCCGGGGTGCCGGCTGCGGTGAAGGACAATATCTGTACGGAAGGTCTGAAAACCACATGCAGCTCTAAGATCCTTTATAATTTCGTACCTACGTATTCCGCAGAAGCTGTTTTGAACATGGAGCAGGCAGGCGCTGTTGTAGTGGGCAAGACAAATATGGACGAATTTGCCATGGGAAGCACCACAGAGACCTCCGCATTTGGAGTGACAAAAAACCCGTGGAATCTGGAACACGTACCGGGAGGCTCTTCCGGAGGTTCCTGCGCGGCAGTGTCATCTTGTGAAGTGCCCTATGCATTGGGCTCTGATACGGGTGGCTCCATCCGCCAGCCCTCTTCTTTTTGCGGTGTGACGGGAATCAAACCTACCTATGGAACGGTATCCAGATACGGGCTCATCGCTTATGGGTCTTCCCTTGACCAGATCGGGCCCATTGCAAAGGATGTGTCAGACTGTGCAGCCATTCTGGAAATGATCGCTTCCCACGACCCGAAGGACAGTACCTCCGTGGCCCGGACAGACTGCGATTTTACAGCGGCTCTGGTGGACGATGTAAAGGGAATGAGAGTAGGCATCCCGAGAGATTATTTTGGCGATGGCCTTGATGACGAAGTGAAGAAGGCAGTCCTTCATGTAGCGGATGTACTGCGGCAGAAGGGGGCTGTTGTAGAGGAATTTGACCTGAGCCTTGTGGAATATGCGATTCCGGCCTATTACGTCATCGCTTCTGCTGAGGCAAGCTCCAACCTTGCCCGTTTTGACGGCGTGAAGTACGGATACCGGGCAGCGGAATATGAGGGACTGCATGAGATGTATAAAAAGAGCCGTTCCGAAGGGTTCGGTGAAGAGGTAAAACGCAGGATCATGCTGGGATCCTTTGTGCTCAGCTCCGGGTACTATGATGCATATTATCTGAAAGCGCTCCGCACGAAGGCACTGATCAAACAGTCCTTTGATCAGGCATTTGGAAAATTTGACGTGATTCTGGCACCGGCAGCACCTACCACCGCTCCGAAGCTTGGTTCTTCCCTCAGTGATCCCATCAAGATGTACCTTGGGGATATTTATACGATCTCTGCAAATCTGGCAGGTATTCCGGGTATCAGTGTTCCCTGCGGCTTCGACAGCAAGGGGCTGCCCATCGGCGTACAGATGCTGGGAGACTGCTTCAAAGAAAAGAATATCATCCGTGCGGCCTATGCCTTTGAACAGGCGAGGGGAATCTGGCAATCACCGCCATTGGCCTTGTCAGGGGAAGCTGCCGCGGTAAATGGAAAAATGGGATCTGCAGTGATGAAAGGAGTGGACTGAGATGGCAAAGCAGTATGAGACAGTGATCGGACTCGAGGTCCATGTAGAGCTGGCAACGAAAACGAAAATATTCTGCGGTTGCTCCACCGCTTTCGGGGGAGCACCGAATACACATACCTGCCCGGTCTGCACCGGAATGCCGGGTTCCCTTCCTGTACTGAATAAACAAGTGGTGGAATATGCCATGGCAGTAGGCCTTGCTACAAACTGCAAGATCAACCAGTACTGCAAATTTGACCGGAAAAACTATTTTTATCCGGATAATCCACAGAACTACCAGATTTCACAGCTGTACCTGCCCATTTGCCATGACGGGGGAATCGAGATTGAGACTGCCGCAGGGAAGAAAGTGGTAGGGATCCATGAAATCCATATGGAGGAAGATGCAGGAAAACTGGTTCATGACGAGTGGGAAGACTGTTCCTTGGTGGACTACAACCGAAGCGGTGTTCCGCTGATTGAGATTGTCTCTGAGCCGGATATGAGAAATGCGGAGGAGGTCATTGCGTATCTGGATAAGCTTCGCCTGATCATCCAGTATCTTGGCGCATCTGACTGTAAGCTGCAGGAGGGCTCCATGCGTGCCGACGTGAATCTTTCTGTGCGGGAAGTGGGTGCAGAAAAGTTCGGTACACGTACAGAAATGAAAAACCTCAACTCCTTTAAAGCCATTGCAAGAGCCATTGACGGTGAGCGGGCAAGGCAGATCGAGCTTCTGGAAGAGGGAAAACAAGTGATTCAGGAGACGCGCCGCTGGGATGACAATAAAGAATATTCTTATCCTATGCGTTCCAAAGAGGATGCCCATGATTACAGGTATTTTCCGGATCCGGACCTGGTTCCGGTGGTCATCAGCGATGAGTGGCTGCAGGCAGTCAAAGACCGCCAGCCGGAGCTGCGCACAGAGAAATTGGAACGGTATAAAAAGGAGTTTGATATTCCTGAGTACGATGCAGGTATTTTGACGGAATCAAAACGCATGGCGGATATTTTTGAGGAGACTACTGCCCTGTGCGGAAAGCCGAAAAAGGTATCCAACTGGCTGATGGGAGAGACGCTCCGTCTTTTGAAAGAAGAAAATAAAGAGCCGGAGGATATTGGATTTTCACCGGCTTATCTGGCAAAACTCATCGAAATGACGGAAGCAGGGACCATCAACCAGACCGTTGCAAAGGAAGTGTTTGAGAAGATATTCCGGGACAATATCGATCCTGAAAAATATGTGGAAGAGCATGGCCTTAAATCGGTCAATGACGAGGGTGAACTGAGGACTGTAGTGGAGTCTGTCATCGCAGCAAATCCACAGTCTGTAGCCGACTACAAAGGCGGCAAAGAAAAAGCCCTGGGCTTTCTGGTAGGACAGACCATGAAGCTTATGAAAGGGAAAGCAAACCCGGGAGCAGTGAATAAGCTGTTAAAAGAGATCCTCGGCTGAGAATTTCCGGAATTTGGAACATAAAGAATAAAAATAGATAAAAAAGGGTTCTTGTGCAAAGTTACCGCCTCTGTTAAAATAAAAAAAACAGAGGCGGCGTTTTTTGGGGGAAGATACCGGCATTGTGGCAGCGCGAAGCGCAGAAGACCGGTCTGGTATTTTCCACACTTGCAGTACATGAGGATGAGATACGCTGCCGGGTATCTTTACAGCGGCAGACTGGAGCCGCAGGGGAAAAGGGGGACACTATGAAAGGATATCAAAAAGGGGTCCTGACCGTTTTGGCGGCCGTGGCCGCAGTGATGTTAGGTACAGGCTGCTCGCGGAGCGTGCTGAATTACCAGATTGCGGAGTGTATCGGTACACTTGACAAATACGAGAACAATGAACCGGTGGAGACACCGAAGATGAAAGCAGAGCGGGAAAAGCAGGAATCAGAGGAAGCACTGGAGCAGCAAAAAGAGAAGACGCTGGCCGATGCAGAGAATCTGGCTTTGACGTACGAATATGAGGATGCCATTGCACTGCTCCAAAACTCTGAAGTGCTAAAAGAGGATGAGAGGGCTGTGGAAGCGATTTCTTCTTACCAGAAAAAGGTGGACAGCATTTATGAATACGATGGGGATATCGGGCATTTGTGCTTCACCAACCTTGTGGTTGATACGGAGCGGGCTTTTGACGGAGACGAATATTCCTCTGTTTACAAGCAGAACATGATCACTCTGGAGGAATTTACGAATATTTTAAACACCCTTTATGACAGCGGGTACGTGCTGATCGATATCCACACCCTTGCAGAAGAGGTTTCAAATTCAAAAGGTGACGTGACCATGAGCCAAGTGTTCCCATCCATTCCGGAGGGAAAGAAGCCATTTATTCTTTCTGTGGAAAATCTGGACTACAGTTCTATCCGTAATGGAGACGGCGTGGCTACAAAGCTTGCGCTGGATCAAAATGGGGATGTGATGGCATCCTATACAGATGAGGGAGGACACGACCTTCTTGGCGCATATGACGTGGTTCCTGCCTTAGAGCAGTTTATTCAGGAACACCCGGACTTTTCTTACAAAGGAGCCAGAGGGATCATTTCCCTGTCAGGAGTAAACGGTGCCTTTGGCTATCAGGTGGAAGAAGGCAAGAGCGCCGATTATGAAAAAAACCAGGAAACAGTAAAAGCCATCGCGTCAAAGCTTGTGGAAGACGGATGGAGCTTTGCATCAGCCGGATACAGCTACCAGTACATGGGCGATTTTTCCTATGAGTCATTAAAAGAAGATATTACAAAATGGGAACAGACAGTGGGAACACTGATTGGTACTTGTGACATCCTGATGTATCCTTACGGTTCTGAAGTGGATTATACTACGGAAAAGGCAGCTTTCCTGATCAATCAGGGCTTCCGTTACCTGATCGGCATGTGGTCAGAAGGAGACCACTTGGAGGTGAACAGCACCTACCTGCGTCAGACCCGCCGGACGATCACCGGATACGTACTGGAAAACTACCCAAGCAATTTCAGCACCTATTTTTCCACTGCTTCAATTATTGACGGAGCCAGATAGAACTGCCGTCTGCCATATCATTTTGCACTATGGCCCGGTCATTGTAAAAATGCTGGGCTCTGTAAGGTTGGTACTTTACAAATAGAGAATTTTACGGTATACTCAAGAAACAATATATGGGGTTTTAGAAAAAGAAAAAACCGATATTTGGTACTATATATAGTTTGAGGAAAAGGAGCCGTAAAAAGATGTATGTAATTAAAAAAGATGGGACGCATGAAGAATTTAATGTACAAAAGATCATCGTCGCCGTAAACAAATCTGCAGCGCGTATTCTGTATAAATTTACAGATCAGGAGCTGCAGTTTTTGTGTAATTTCGCAAAGGAAAAGGCAGAGTCACTGAACAAAGAAGGGATCACGATCCAGGAGATGCACAATATCGTAGAAGGCGCTCTTGAGGCAGTGAACCCTGCTGTGGCAAAAAGCTACCGCGATTACCGCAACTATAAACTTGATTTTATCCATATGATGGATGACGTGTATACGAAGAGCCAGTCCATCCGCTACATTGGCGACAAAAGCAATGCCAACACAGACAGCGCCCTTGTAGCTACGAAGCGCAGCCTGATCTTCAATGAGCTGAATAAAGAGCTTTACCGCAAGTTTTTTATGACAAGAGACGAGCTGCAGGCATGCAAAGACGGATATATCTACATCCATGACCAGTCGGCACGTCTTGACACCATGAACTGCTGCCTCTTCGACGTGGGTTCTGTCCTGAAGGGCGGTTTTGAGATGGGAAATGTCTGGTATAATGAACCGAAGACACTGGATACAGCCTTTGACGTTATGGGCGATATTATCCTGAGCACGGCAGCCCAGCAGTACGGCGGCTTCACGGTTCCGGAGGTGGACAAGATCCTTGCTCCCTATGCGGAAAAGAGTTATAAGAAATATCAGGAAGAGTTTTTGAAGTACGTTGACCCCTCATGGGACAATGTGCAGGAGCTTGCTGTCAAATATGCAGAAGACAAAGTAAAGCGCGATTGCGACCAGGGATGGCAGGGCATAGAGTATAAGCTGAACACAGTGGGGTCTTCCCGCGGGGATTATCCATTTGTAACGGTGACACTGGGCCTTGGAAAGAAAAAATTTGAGAAGATGATCTCCGTTTCCCTTCTGGAAGTCCATAAGGGAGGCCAGGGAAAAGTGGGAAATAAAAAACCGGTGCTCTTCCCGAAGATCGTATTCCTCTATGATGAAAACCTTCATGGTCCCGGAGGAGAATGTGAGGACGTTTTTGAAGCCGGGATCCAGTGCTCCTCCAAGACCATGTATCCCGACTGGCTGTCCATGACAGGAGAAGGATATATTTCAAGCATGTATAAAAAATACGGCAAAGTCATCAGCCCCATGGGCTGCCGCGCGTTCTTAAGCCCCTGGTATGAACGGGGAGGCATGAAGCCTGCGGATGATCAGGATGCTCCTGTATTTGTGGGTCGTTTTAATGTGGGTGCCGTAAGCCTCCACCTTCCCATGATCCTTGCAAAATCAAGGGCGGAGAGCCGTGACTTCTATGAAGTGCTGGATGAATACCTGGAGATGATCAGGCGCCTCCACATCCGTACTTACGAATACCTTGGAGAGATGCGTGCCTCCACCAACCCTCTTGGTTACTGTGAAGGAGGATTCTACGGTGGACATTTGCAGCCTCAGGATAAGATCAAATCCATTCTGAAGCCAATGACAGCATCCTTTGGGATCACAGCCCTCAATGAGCTGCAGGAGCTTTACAACGGAAAATCCATTGCCCAGGACGGGCAGTTTGCACTGGAAGTCCTTCGGCATATCAATGATAAGGTCAACCAGTTTAAAGAAGAGGACGGATGGCTTTATGCGATCTACGGCACACCGGCAGAGAGCCTTTGCGGTCTTCAGGTGGAACAGTTCCGCAAAAAATACGGCATCATTGAAAACGTATCTGATCGTCCTTATGTGAGCAACAGCTTCCATTGCCACGTGACAGAGGACATCACACCGATCGAGAAGCAGGATCTGGAAGGGCGCTTCTGGGAACTGTGCAACGGCGGAAAGATCCAGTATGTACGTTATCCCATCGATTACAATATTGAGGCAATCAAGAGCCTGATCCGCCGCGCCATGTCCCTTGGCTATTACGAGGGCGTCAACCTTTCATTGGCATACTGTGATGACTGCGGCCATCAGGAGCTTGAAATGGATGTCTGCCCGAAGTGCGGCTCACGGAATCTGACGAAGATTGACCGTATGAATGGCTATCTTTCTTACAGCCGTGTCCACGGGGATACTCGTCTGAATTCTGCGAAGATGGCAGAGATCGCAGAGAGAAAGTCGATGTAACAGGATGTTTCGATAAAATGTAAACAAGTCTTTTTGGACAAAAATGATTGACCCGAAAGTCTGAAAAGTGTATACTATTTTCAAAGTTTTTATACTTATATTCTGGAGATGCTTGTGATAAAAAGCTGAAAATTGGATATAAGTATAAGAAACAGATGCTGAGATCAAGCAGTGGGCAGAGAAAATGAAACAAAGAGTTAACAAAATTTTAAAAATTCTGTGATAACTCTTGCTTTCAAGTTCATTGCATGATATGATGCATTCAAGATAATTTTGGGAGTAATTCACGTAAATGATTAAGGATGGAGGGTCAATCACTATGAAGAACAGAAGCAGGAAATTATTACTTGCACTTTTGATGTCATGCTCTGTTGCGATGCTGGCGACAGGCTGTGATAAATTAAAGAAAGAGCCGGAAACAGAGACTGAGACGGAAACTGAGACCGAGACGGAAACAGAAACAGAGACTGAGACAGAAACAGAGACCGAGACCGAGACGGAAACTGAGACAGAAACAGAAACTGAGACAGAGCCGAGAGAACTGACAGCTGAGGAAGAAAAAGCACAGGAGACAGAGTTTGCAGCATACCGTACGATATACGCAGCAGACGATATCAATGTCCGTACAGAGCCCAGCAAAGACGGCGAAGTGTTTGACAGCTTTGACCAAGGCGAAAAGATCATGGCAGTGGGAGAGACACCAAACTGGTATGTGGTAGATCTTGATGAATATGAAGACCATGGTTACGTTTCCAAGCAGTTCGTATCCGATCAGGAAGTAGCTCCGAAGACAGAGGAGGAGCGTGAACAGCTGGCAAACGGCACAGCGGTGACTACAGATGGAGGCAGTGAATCTGCAGCAGCATCAGCAGGTGCATCTTCTACGGATGTTGAGTACGGAGTAGAGTTTTACGCAGAATCTTTCCCGATTCAGGCTACGGCAGGAGCAAATATGCGCCAGACACCGGCTCAGGATGGAGAGATCATCAATACCATCGCATCCGGTACAAACGTAACGGCAGTTGGTTATACAGACCGCTGGTATAAGATTGAGTACGATGGTGTCACAGGATATGTAAATAAAAACTTGTTTGCAGCAGAATAAATGAACCGGATCAAGTAGCGAAGCGGATTGAGAATATCCCCTTGACTTGAGAACGGCATAAGTAGGAAACAAATCAGGAATAAACTTAAATGGCCACCGCCAGACATGCCAAAAGCGAAAGCTTCCGGCAGCCGGGCGGTGGTTTTCTTGTCTCTGTATTAAGGTAAACTTAAGATATAGAGCGTTGACATTCTTCTTGAGGCTGTAGTATATATAAAGTGTACTAACACAAATAGTACACTTAGTAAAGCTGATACAGGCAGCAGGGGCAGACGGAACGGCCACCCGCAGTATCCTGCGAATTTCAAAGAGACAGGAGGACATATGATTGGAATTGATTTACAGAACAGAAAGCCGATCTATGAGCAGGTTGTAGAAAGATTCCAGACGCTGATCGTCAGCGGAGTACTGGAGCCGGACAGCCAGATGCCCTCTGTTCGTTCACTTGCGATGGAGCTCTCTATCAATCCAAACACGATTCAAAAAGCGTATGGGGTGTTGGAGCAGGAGGGATATATTTATCCCGTCAAGGGCAGAGGAAATTTTGTATCGGGGGACAAAAGTTTAAAGGTAAAAAAACAGGAAAGCGTATTTCGCTCTCTGCAGGATCTGGTGAGGAAAGGGAAAGAACTGGAAATACCCTGTGAGATATTTGTAGAGAAAGCGCGAGGCTTTTATGGGGAAGGGGAGAAGAAAGAGAAATGATAAAGATTCAAGATGTGACGAAAAGGTTTGACGATATATTGGCGCTGGACCATGTCACTGCCCAGATACAGGAAAATAGTATCTTCGGACTGGTGGGCACCAATGGAGCCGGAAAAAGTACATTGCTGCGAGTGATGTCGGGAATTCTAAAACCAGAAGAAGGCAGTGTTGAGATTGATGACAGGATGGTGTGGGAAAATCCTCAGGCAAAAGAAAAGATCTGTTTTATCCCCGATGCGGCATGGTTTTTTCCGAATGCCAATATATTGGTAATGCGGGATTATTATAAGATCATTTATCCCGGATTTGACCAAAAGCGGTTTGATGATCTTGTAAGAAAATTTGATCTTGACCCCAAGCGGAAGCTGTCTACGTTCTCAAAGGGAATGAAAAAGCAGGTATCTGTTCTGCTTGGTATCTGTGCGAATACGGAATACTTATTCTGTGACGAAACTTTTGACGGTCTGGATCCCGTTATGCGGCAGACGGTGAAAAGCTTGTTTGCTTCAGAACTTTTGAACCGTAAGTTTACGCCGGTGATCGCATCCCACAGCCTGCGCGAGATCGAGGACATCTGTGACCACGTAGGATTGCTGCATAAAGGCGGTATCTTATTTGCAAAAGATCTGGATGAGATGAAGCTGGGTATCCACAAGATTCAATGTGTGATACCGGATGCATTGCTGGAAGAAGAGCTTTTGGCAGAAATGGATGTGCTCCATCATGAAAAGAGGGGTTCCCTGCTGACTGTGATCGTACGGGGAAAACATGATGAGGTGATGAGCAAAATACAGGAGAAGCAGCCGTTATTCTCAGAAATACTGCCGCTTACTCTGGAAGAAATCTTTATCAGTGAAACGGAGGTGGCAGGATATGACATCAAAAATCTCGTTTTTTAAGTTGACACGTGATGAGATGAAAAAGCTGACTTGGCTGACGGCAGTGCAGTGCCTTGTGTTTGGCCTTCTGATCCCCTTCCGTGTTCTGCTTGTGATGGCAACGGCTCTTACAGAGCGAATGAAAGGGCTGGAGACCAGAACTGCTTTTGAGGTTTTAGCGGCGAATGTTGGATTGGGACATCTGGAAAATACATTTTTTATTCTGGCAGCGGGGGTACTTTGCGCTATCTGTGCATTTATGTTTCTTCATTCTTCTGCGCAGATTGATTTTTACCATAGCCTTGCAATAAAACGAGAGAAGCTTTTTGAGGTAAAATACCTTAGCTCTGTCCTGACCTTTGTCATGGCATATCTTAGCAGCCAGATTCTGGCTGTCCTGATCGGTATGGTTTACGGGGTAGTTTCGGGAAGATTATGTTACGAAGTATTCCTCGCATCGCTTCAGGGAATCCTGATGTTTTTGTGCAGTTATTCTGCCACACTGCTGGCGATATTGCTCACCGGAAAACTGCTTACCACGTTTTTCGCAATGGGAGTATTGGGCGTGTACATACCGTTGATTTATTTCCTGCAGCTTGCTTTTCGGGAAGTGTTTTTAGACACACAGTATTTCTATACCCAGACTACACTTTTGAATGAGGAGAAAATCCTGCAGTATTCCTCTCCATGGGCTTTTTGTATAGCCCAGAATACCTTGTATCAGGATGCGGGTATGACTGTAGGGGTTACAGGATATGTCCCAAATCTTGGAATGCTCTGCCAGCTCCTTGCAGTTGCGGCAATTTTAACGGCAGTATCCCTGCTGTTGTACCGTGTGCGAAAGAGCGAGGTAGTTGGCCGTGCCCTTGCATTTACGAAAACAGAAGGGATCGTAAAACTGGTATTAACCATTCCTACGGCTTTGGTAGCTGCATTGGTGGCATATGAACTGGTCGCATCTCCTATTTGGGAATTTGTATTCATCCTTGCCTTTGGAGCTCTTGGTTGCATGATCATGGAGTTTATTTACAGAGGAGATATACGGCAGGCGTTATCCCATAAATGGCATATTGCAGTGACAGCCCTTGTTGCAGCGGCAATCTTTTTTGGATTTCGCTTTGATGTTACAGGTTACAATACGTACCTGCCTGACAAAGAAGAAATAGCGTCCATGAGCATGGTTGATGCATACAATGATTACCAGTACTTTACCGATGAAAGCTTTACCCTTGACCAGAAAAAGGTAATGGAGGAACTGTTGAATGCTTTGGAGACAGAGGAATTTGCCCCAGTGTATGAAGTGGCGAAAAGTGCGGTAGAAGCTGTGCATAATAGAGATTTTTATATGAATGAATATCTTATGCGGGTTTCTGTCAAATACCATTTGAAAGATGGAAAGGAAGTTTACCGGAGTTATCTGGTGGATGGAGATTTTTATTTTGAACAGCTGGAAAAAATGCCGGAAGAATACAAGGAGGTATATTATCCGATTCTCCAATGGGATGAGGAATATGTAAATGAGATAACAAATGCAGAATACGGTATCGAAAGTAATATCATAATGGAAGCTTTGGAAAAAGCAGCGGATAAAAATTCAAATCACAACGCCAGTGCTGCTTCTTATTCCGGAACGGAAACATTGGAAGAAAACTGGAGTTACGGTACCGTTCCGTCAGAAAAAATATGGGATCTGGTAAAAGCTTATCAGATAGATTTAAAGGAACATTCTTACAAAGATACTTATTTCACCGGAAATTCACTTCACTTCTGGGAGCCTGTGGGAAAGAATGGGGATACAGCACTGAGTACGTATTCCTTTAGCGCTTCCTTTACCAACACCATCAAGGTATTGGAAGAGATTGCAGGAAATAGCATAGAATAATTGAAAGACTGGATCTGATAGACTGGACATGAATTAGCACGGCAGAAAAAATAGCGCTTGAATGAGCGCTATTTTTGTGTCATACTTTGCCATAGCAGGAAGCTGCCAGAAAGAAGGATGCAGGATGTTTGGAGAATGCCATGCGCATTTGTTTATGAATGGGATAAATTATAAGGAAGCAGTAGCGCTGCACAAAGAATCTGTGCAGGAAAAGGATATCAGGGAGAAATTCCAGCAATATAAAGACAAGGGGATTTCTTTTGTGCGGGAGGGCGGAGACGTGCTCGGCGTATCCTCGGCTGCCGCCCGGATTGCGCCGGAGTACGGCATTACATATTGCTCCCCTGTATTTGCAATCCACAGAAACGGCCACTACGGCGGGATCGTGGGATACGGATTTGACAATAGGAAGGAATACTATGGCCTGGTGAAAAAGGCAGAGGAAGCAGGGGCAGATTTTATCAAAGTAATGTTTTCAGGGATCATGGATTTTGGCCATGGGGGTCATTTGACGGAAGAGCCTCTTGAAAGGGAAGATATTTTTGAGATGATCCACATTGCCCATGAAGAGGGATTTGCTGTAATGGCCCACGTGAATGGGCCAAAGGCAGTTCTGGATGCCGTGGAGGCCGGGGTTGATTCGGTGGAGCATGGGAACTTTATGGATGAGGATGCTTTGCATGCACTGTCCGAAAGCCATGCAGTGTGGGTACCCACTTATGTGACGATCACAAACCTGATCGGAAGCGGCAGGTTTGACGATGAGGCTTTGGAACGGTTAAAGGAGCAGCAGGGAAGGAAAATCAAAAAGGCATATGAGCTGGGTGCGAAGCTCGCTCTGGGCAGCGATGCCGGAGCTTTTTGCGTGCCCCATGGACAGGGACTGCTGGATGAGTATTGTGAGTTTAAACGGCTGCTGGGAGAAGGACAAGATCTGGATATGCGCCTCCAAGAAGGGGAAGAAGAGATCAAAAAGCGGTTTATGGGCCGGAAGTAAGGGAGAAGAGATCAAGAAGCGGTTTATGGACCGGAAGTAGGGGAAGAAGAGATCAAGAAGCGGTTTATGGACCGGAAATAGGGGAAGAAAAGAGCAAAAAAGGTATGTAGGCCGGAAATAGGAGAAGATATGGATTGGAAAACATTGTTATGCCCGGAGCGAGCGCGCTCCACAGTGTCCCGGTCAGCGGGAAACCGTGACCTGCGCAGTGAATTTGAAAAGGATTACCATAGAATCATCGGAAGTGCGTCTTTTCGGCGTTTGCAGGATAAGACTCAAGTGTTTCCTCTGGATAAAAGCGATTTTATCCGCACGCGCCTGACCCATTCACTGGAGGTTTCTTCTATTGCTAAATCATTAGGACAGAATATTGCGCAGGATATTTTGCAGAACCAAAGAGACGAAGGGTTTGACTGGCAGATGAAAGAGGACGTCTGCAATATTCTTCAATGTGCAGGGCTGATCCATGATATCGGAAATCCGCCTTTCGGGCATTTCGGGGAGTCGGCGATCCGGGAATGGTTCATCTGGAACCTGCCGAAGCTTACTTTCAAAGGAACGCCTGTGACAAAGCTTTTGACGAAGCAGATGCTGGCGGATTTTTATAATTTTGAGGGCAACGCCCAGGCGCTGCGGTTGCTTACGAAGCTCCATTTTCTTGTGGATGAAAATGGGATGAATTTGACTTACGGGCTTTTAAATACTATCGTGAAATACCCTGTTCCCTCAACGCAGATCGATCCTCGCAGCGGGGATATCAAAGACAAAAAGATGGGATATTTTTACGCGGAGCAGGAGCTGTACCGCAGTATTTCAAAGGCTGCCGGGACCACGGGCATGCGTCATCCTCTGACTTTCATTTTAGAGGCTGCAGATGATATAGCGTACAAGACGGCGGACATTGAGGATGCTTTTAAGAAAGGGTGCATTTCTTATGCATCTTTGCTGATGGAGTTGGAAAAATACGAGCAGAAAGCTTCCCAGAGGGAACGGGACTATTTTAATCCTGCCCAGATCCTGCGGGATAAGTATGCTGCAGCAGAAAAACGTCATATTGCAGATAAAGAGGAGTTTGCTGTCCAGAATTTCCTTGTCCGGGTGCAGGGATTTTTGATCTCCTGTGCCACTTTCGGGTTTTTGAATAACTACCAGCAGATCATGGAAGGGTCTTACCGGTATGATTTGTTTGAATTTACGTATGCGAAAGGGATCATGAAGCTGTTGGGCGACGTGGCATACCGCTATGCTTTCGTGTCCAATCCGATTTTTAAACTGGAGATTGCTGCCAATACTGTATTGAATTCCCATCTGAATCAGTTTGTGGCAGCGGCGTTGTACTATGACACAGAAGTGCCTCAAAGGGATGTGGAAGAAAAGCTGATGTCTCTGATCTCTGAGAATTATAAGCAGGCATACCATGCGTACGCAGCAGGGAAAAGTGAAGGGGAACGGCTGTACCTTCGTCTGCTTTTAGTGACAGATTATGTCTGCGGAATGACAGACAGTTATGCCAAAAGCCTGTATCAGGAGCTGAATGGGATCGTGTGATTTGGTATTAAGAAGTGATTACGAAAATATTAATATTGCCCCCATCAAATGTGAATTATCAGTATGTGACTTGCAGGAATCACGAATGCGTGGTATGATGGCTAATATGGTATTGGTTCAATACCTGTTTTTTGCGTCCTGTTCCGAAAGGGGAGAACGGATGCAAAATACTCCGATTGAAATGATAAGGGAGTAAGGAATAGAATGGAGGGTGTGACATGTTGAACAGAAGAATGAGATTTCTTGCATTATCTCTGGCGATGTCACTGGTTATAGTGGGACTTGCGGGATGCGGCAGTCTTAAGAAAGAGCCGATTGAGACAGAGTCAGAAACCCAGTCTGAGACTGAGACGGAAACAGAGACTGAGACAGAAACGGAGACAGAGGTTCTGAAGAATGCGACTTTTACATCTCAGGATAAGAGCATCCGCATCACACTTCCGGATACTACATGGAAGGTGACACAGGATGTGGATGAGATGAGGGTATTTTCATCCGGTTCTCAGGCTATGATCAATATTGTACATGCTGCAAATGAGGCTGATATAAAGAAGCTTACAGTGGCAAAATCAGAAGAGGAATTAAAAGAGAGCCTTACGAAGCAGTATCCGGCAGCAAATGCTTTTGAGGTGGTGGAGTTTGAAAAGCTCAGTTCGACTACGCTGGATACGTATGAATATGTAGTGAAGTATAATGCTACCAGTATGTGGGCATATTCTATTACATACGGTATCATAGCGAAAAATGAGGCTTATGTGATCACCGGTACCGTATTGGAAGACAATAAAGTCATGCTGGAAGCAGTACAAAAAGCAGTGGAAAGCTTTACCGTCCTGCGCAACAGTACGTTTAGTGCACTTCCGGGCACTGCAGTGAATAAGACAGGCAGCGAGAGTGAGACGGAGCAGTCAGAGGCAAAGGATGCGGCAGGTGAGCTGAAAACGCTGACCGATTACGGCACAAGCGCTACCTTGTATGCGTCAGACAACGTAAATATCCGTTTGCAGCCCAGCACAGAGGCGGATATTATGGGATCTCTTACCACTGGCGATAAAGTGACCGTTGTGGGTGAGACTTCCCAGTGGTTCAAAGTAAATATTAATGGTAATATCGGTTATATTAATAAGGCCTTTCTGGTAAACCAGCCCACCAGTGAGACGACATCGACACAACCGGATGACTCAGCACCTGTATCAGACAGCACGAAAGTCAGTGCGGAGATGAACAGCTATGTGGACTATGGAACAGGATATACGTATTATACTACGACAGACGTCAACCTTCGTTCCCAGCCGGGCACAGAAAGCGGTGTAGTTACAGGGCTTGGCGGCGGTTCCGCTGTCACTGTGATCGGTGAGACGGACAACTGGTTCGTGGTTTCCGTAAATGGTACCACAGGTTATATATCCAAGTCTTATGTAAGCTCCACCAATCCGGGTACGTCAGGAAGCACAGGTGGAAGCTCCGGCGGTGGTTCCCAGACCTCCGGTTCCGGTACAGTGAGCGGTACGATTTTAGGAGTAAATTCTAACACCATCACTATTCAGGGGGATGATGGGCAGACATACGATATCAATTATACAGATGCGTCGGTAAATACCAGCAGCGGTTTTTCAAGCGGACTTTATATCACAGCGACGGTAGATTATTCTGGTACATCTCCCACTGGTGAGCTCTATGCGACATCCATAACGGGACATTGATGGATATTTTAGGTCGAATGCTTTCATGCAGGTCTCTCATCAAAGGGTGAGGGGCCTGTTTTCGCGTTATATATACAGGAGGAGATTATGGTTGATAAAAAAACAGACGGACTGATACTGGATGTGGACGGTACTCTATGGGACTCCACACCTATTGTGGCCAGAGCATGGCAGAGGGCGGTCCATGACAGCGGCCTTCCTGATTATTCTGTCACACCGGATATGCTGAAGGGATTGTTCGGGAAAACAATGACAGCTATCACCCGGGAGATGTTTCCGCAGATGGAAGAAGAAAAACGAGTGAGGATCATGGAATTATGTTGTGCGTATGAACATGAAGAACTTTTGGCGGATCCCTGTAACATTTGTTATCCGGAAGTAATTTCCGGCATTCAGGCTATGTCAAAAGAAGTACCGATCTTTATTGTAAGCAATTGCCAGTCAGGATACATTGAACTCTTTCTTGAAAAAACAGAGCTTGGGCCGTATGTGAAGGATATCGAGTGCTTCGGAAACACCAGACTGAGTAAAGGGGAGAATATTGCGCTCGTTGTAAAACGAAATGATTTGAAATCGCCTTATTATGTGGGAGACACACAGGGGGATTGTGATGCTGCAGCCGAAGCAGGAGTGCCCTTTGTGTTTGCTTCTTATGGATTTGGCACCGTAAGCCGCATGGACGGAAAGATTGAACGTTTTTCGGATCTGTGGGATTTTCTGAAATGATTTTTGAACCCGGCATCATTACGTCGATTGTGAGAGAGCGAAGCACGAAAAATTGATGTCAGGCTCATTTGCCTGGTAACACATTACGTGGATAGGAGGATACATTGACAGATGAAAAGAATACTTTGGATGGTACTGATGAATTTATGGTATGTTCCTTATGGGCTTACCCGCCTGATACAAATGGCAGCCCATCCTGACCGATACTCAGTAGAAGAGAGATATGCATTGATTAAACAGATCGATAACCGGGCGATCAAGGGGGGCAGAGTGGAAATTGACGGACACGGGATGGAGAATCTTCCGGAAGAAGATGGGTATATTTTATATCCCAACCATCAGGGGATGTTTGATGTACTTGCCATCATTCAGCTGATGGAAAGACCGGTATCTGCGGTGCTGAAAAAAGAACTGGTGGGGATTCCGTTTATTAAACAAGTAGTGGCATGTCTGGATGCACTTGCCCTTGACCGTTCAGATCCTCGTCAAGGTATGAAGGTCATTCTCCAGATGGCAGAAGAGGTGAAAAAGGGGCGTAATTACATTATTTTTGCGGAAGGTACCAGAAGCAAAAACGGAAACCATTTACAGAGTTTCAAAGGCGGTAGTTTTAAATGTGCTATGAAAGCAAAATGCCCAATCGTACCGGTGGCTCTGGTTGATTCCTTTAAAGCTTTTGATACGGGATCAATCAAGAAGCAAAAAGTCCAGGTTCATTTCCTTACGCCTATTCCCTATGAAGAATATCAGGGAATGAAGACTACGGAACTTGCAGAACTGGTAAAAGAACGGATTGAGGCAAAGATCGCAGAGGTCTGTCCTGAACAATAATACGGCAATATGCACAGAAATTCAAAAAAATAATGTGCAAAATGTATATTGCCATCCGGCGTTTAATTTTTTATGATATTGTATCATAGGAAATAAATAATGTATGTAAAGAGTCCAAAGGTGGAAAATTCAGGGCTCTTTTTGTCATTTTTTGACACCTACAGCATTTTATAACAGTAGAAAGAGAGGATAAAAAAATGAATTTTAAAGAAATAAACCCTTCACCCCGTACCTTGATGACTCCCGGTCCGGTTGAGGCGGATCCACGCGTCCTGCGTGCTATGAGTGCCCACATTCTTGGGCAGTTCGACCCGGAATTTACCGCATTGATGAATGAGACTATGGAGATGGAGCGGTACTTATTCCAGACAAAGAACCAGCAGACTTACGTGGTGGATACCACATCCCGCGGTGGCCTTGAGACGGTCCTGACAGGTGCGATCTGCCCGGGGGACAAAGTCTTGATTCCGGCATTTGGCCGTTTTGGATATCTTTTAGCTGAGATTTTGGAGCGCTGTGGAGCAGAGATCACACTTCTGGAAAGAGAGTGGGGTACGGTATTTGAGCCGGAAGAGATTGAAGAGGCATTAAAAAAAGACCATT
>JALFIB010000158.1 GCA_022776305.1 Lachnospiraceae bacterium | reverse complement strand
TTTTTTCACTTTTTACCTTTTTTCCATCCCTTCACACCGCAAATACTGCCCTTGATGAGCTTCCGGTTCGGATTTGGCATCGGAGCATTCATAAAAAATTCATCATAGCGCACCTCGTTATCTGCTGCCTTCTCAATTTCGCTCTGACTGTAACCAGTCAGCCATGTAATGATCTCATCTACCTCTGCCTGTGTTCTTCCTTTTCGTTCTGCCTTCGCCACCAGCAGAGGATAAATCCTGGCAAAGCTCATTGAATATATTTTTTCGTTATCCATAAATTTCTATGATTCTGATCCGAATCTTCTTTCCTTCCTTTATGCGAGTATTTACTTGCATCCAAACTATTATTTAACGTGTTTACTCTCCTTCGGCATGTTATACCCAAATAGTACTCAAAGACAATCATTCACGCAAGAGTGAAAACTGTTTCTTTTGAACCTTATTCCACTGTCTGTTTTCGCACCAGTATACTGTCATTTCTGTTACATCAAAAACCATAGAAACGACTGTCGGGCACACTTCCTGTGAAACATCCTTTAGGATTTCAAAACAATCGCTGACATCAAAATCATCAGAAGCTTCGTCCATCATCTTTTGTGCTGTATGATATCGATCGAAACCCATCCATGGATGACACTCCGATTCCATTTTAAAAGGTGAAAAATTAGTCAAAATCTGATATTTAGGTTTTTCAAAATATCTGTTTCCCTGTCCCGGAATCATCTGCAGCACATTCCCGGACTTATCAGAGAGGGCAGACATAAACGTCACACCTGGAACGCTATAGATCATCTCTTTTTCTGCAATTTCCCTGATTTCCTGCAAAGTCTTCTTTTGTAACAGCAGGTCGATATCCAGCATAATAACATTTCTGCCCTCACCAGTCGGATTACTGCGTTCATCAAACGGCCAACAGGTTGGCATCCCGACAAAATCTCCCCGGGAATTAGCTCCAAAAAGAGGCATCCATCCTTCCTTCGCATCATTAATTTGAATAAATACACCTGCATCTGAAACAGCAACTCTATGCTCCATGTCCAGAATATCCAGATTCCATCCAACAATTGTCTTTTTTCTATTTGAAATAATGCTTGTACACACTTTGTTTCACCTCATCCAGTTTTTTATATTCTTCATAATCATCTTTTATTGTACAGATTTCCGGTGCGCAGCAATAACTTATCTTTTAATTGAAGTTCTAGTAAAACATGTATTTTTGAAAACCGGTATTCTATTTATTTTGAGCAAACTCATAGGCCTGCTTAATCCAATCGAACAGTTCCGGATCCAATTCTTCCATCGTACTGACAACAATATGCGTTGTCCATCTTCCTGGATATGGTTCTGTCTTTATTGCTATGCGATTTGATTCCAGCGGACATGGCATCCCAAGAGTAAGAACAAAATATACTGCCGGCATGTCAGCCTTCTTCTTTACACGCATTAATGAAACACATGCATACAGGTGCCGATCATAAAAAGAAATCTGCGACTTCTGCACTTTAATTTTTGTCTGCGGAAACTTTTCCAGTAATCTGTTCACAAACGCCTCATATAATGGATATGCTTCCTTATGCTGTTCAAAAAATAAGAACTGCTCCATGTTTACTCTTCCTCTTCTATCCTTCGATTTTTTATGTCATCCCGGAAAGATATGCTGCTTTGGTATAATTCGGTACGATGTAATCCGCAACGGACAGCAGTTTCTCATTAACCCTACCGTTTCCTCTGTAATTGCGTTGTATAAATGTCCGTCATCGCCTATAAAAGGATCCAAACAGAATTCTCTCCACTGATATCTACGCATGGTTGTCGATTTCCAGGCACCACTTTGCAATCTTTTCGATCAATCCAACATCAACCCTGCCATACGGAATGAGGTGCAGGATAAAAAAAGGGGCTTTCAGGAAATATCCCAAAAGCCCCGGAACCCTTGATTTTAAAGGAAATCTTAATTAGAATTTACCAGCCTTAGCTGCTTCCTCAATGGCAACTGCTACTGCTACAGTCATACCAACCATCGGGTTGTTACCTGCGCCGATCAGGCCCATCATTTCTACATGAGCCGGTACGGAGGAGGAACCAGCGAACTGTGCATCGGAATGCATACGACCCAGGGTATCTGTCATACCATAGGAAGCCGGACCTGCTGCCATATTATCCGGATGAAGGGTACGTCCGGTACCACCACCGGATGCTACGGAAAAGTATTTCTTACCTTTTTCGTTACATTCTTTCTTGTAGGTACCTGCTACCGGATGCTGGAAACGGGTCGGGTTGGTGGAGTTACCGGTAATGGAAACATCCACGCCCTCTTTCCACATGATTGCAACACCTTCCGGAACGCTGTTTGCGCCGTAGCAGTTTACTTTGGAACGGAGTCCTTCAGAATAAGACTTCCGGGAGATCTCCTTTACTTCATTGGTGTACGGATCATATTCTGTCTCAACAAAAGTGAAACCGTTGATTCTGGAGATGATCTGTGCAGCATCTTTTCCAAGACCGTTCAGGATAACACGAAGCGGTTTCTGACGAACCTTGTTTGCCTTCTCAGCGATACCGATGGCACCTTCTGCTGCTGCGAAGGACTCATGGCCTGCCAGGAAGCAGAAGCACTCGGTTTCTTCTTCCAGAAGCATCTTACCCAGGTTTCCATGGCCCAGACCAACTTTACGGGTATCAGCCACAGAGCCAGGAATACAGAAAGCCTGAAGGCCTTCTCCGATAGCCGCTGCTGCATCAGCTGCTCTGCGGCAGCCCTTCTTAATGGCGATGGCTGCGCCTACTGTGTAAGCCCAGCATGCATTTTCAAAACAGATCGGCTGAATGCCTTTGATCTGGTCATAAACGTTCAGGCCAGCATCTTTGGTGATCTTCTCTGCTTCTTCAATGGAAGCAATGCCAGAACTATTCAAAACGGAATTGATCTTATCAATTCTTCTCTCGTATGATTCAAATAAAGCCATTTTTCATTACCTCCCTAAATTACTCTTTTCTCGGATCAATAATCTTCACTGCGTCAGCAACACGGCCATACTGACCTTTTGCTTTTTCCCATGCGGTATTCGGATCATCGCCTTTCTTGATGAAATCGGTCATCTTTCCAAGGCTTACAAACTGATATCCGATGATCTGATCATCAGCATCCAGAGCAATAC
>JALFIB010000150.1 GCA_022776305.1 Lachnospiraceae bacterium | reverse complement strand
TCTTTCGTTTCGACCACTTGGATCTCCTCTACGGAAATCCCTTCTTCCAAAGAAAATGTATCTTCTCCGTCTATTCCGATCTGCGTTTCTTCATCCTGCAATGCATCAATGCCCGATTCATTCTCCGGCGGATAATCCTGCATGGCAGAAATATCTGATCCGCCTTCCTGCAAATCCTCCTGTGCCACAGCAATATCCGCCCCGCCTTCCTGCAAATCCTCCTGCGCCGCAGTAATATCTGATTCCTCCTCCAGTGAATCCTCCGGAACCACTGCTTCACCGGCTCCGCTTTCTTCCTCAGTCTCAACCAAAACCTCTTCTGCAAATCCTGTCCCCGCCGTTGTAAAGGCAAGCACCGCAGCCATTACAAATGGTAAAAGCTTTTTTCTTATGCCCATCGAACCTCCACCTTATCGTGCTTCTCCCATAAAGAAAAGTGCTACCGTTCCCGGTCCGGAATGGGCACCGATCGTAGGCCCTACCGGACTGATCATAAATTTTTCGATACCAAAACGTTTTTTAATCTGCTCCTGTACGTAAAGAGCATCTTCATAACAGTCGCCGTGGCTGAGGAAGATAATATCGTTTTTCTCCCTGAAGCTGCCCATCTGCTTTTCCATTCCGTCTACAAGGGCATTCAATGATTTTTTACGCCCTCTCACTTTAGAAAGGGGGATCAGATGTCCCTCGTCATCCACATGAAGCACCGGCTTTAGATTGATCATGGTTCCCAAAACCGCAGCAGCCTTTGATACGCGTCCGCCGCGATACAAATGGAACAGGTCGTCCACTGTAAAGTAATGGCAGACATGAAGTTTATTGTTTTCGATCCACTCCACCATCTCTTCATAGGAAAGGCCTGCTTCCTGCTGCTCCAATGCTTTATAGACCAGCAATCCCTCGCCCATGGACGCAGCCAGGGAGTCAATCACTGTGATCCTGCAGTCCGGCTGTTCCTCCATCAGCTCCTGTGCTGCAAGACGGACACTGTTAAAGGTTCCGCTTAAGCCGCCGGAAAAAGCAATATGGATAATATTCTTATTTATTTTCAAGAACTCTGCTAATTTTTCTTTTGCTTCCTGAGGATTTATCTGTGAGGTAGTAGGCATACAGCCTTCCCGCATCTTTTTATAAAACTCCTGATAGGGAAGGGAGTTTTCTGCATTGTACGTCTGTCCATCCAACAAGTAGGTCAGTGACATAGTTAGAAGCTGTTTCTCCTTCAGATATTCTTCCGGCAGATCTGCCATATTATCAGTAGTTATCAAATATCCCATTACAACTATCCTCCATAAAGAATCTTTTCAAGTCGTTTCAATCATACCACGAACCAGTTTTCATTGCAAATAATTCCGAATCATAATGCCTGGCCACCGACAATAGAATATAGTAATCATCACAACATTGGAGAAAGCCATGAGTTCCAAGCCCAAAATCATTGTTTTTAAACTGCGTGAGATCGTGTATACCATGATCCTGCTCTCCCTCGCCGTCCTTTTGGTCATTTGCCTTATTTTTATGTTTACCGGCCGGACGAAGGAAAAAAGTAGCTCTTCCGGAACATCCGCCACGCAGGAAACAAAAGAAAGCCAGCAAAGTACCTCGGAGGAACTTTCTACAAATTCTTCCCTGCAAGCTACCTACCGTCCGGGTGTCTATACGACTCCCATCCAACTGGGAAGTTCTACCGTTGATGTAGAGGTGACGGTGGACAGTAACCATATCAACAGCATCCGTCTCGTCAATTTAAGTGAGACCACAGATGCGGCCTTTCCCCTCTTATCTCCTTCTCTGGAGAACATCGCCGACCAGATCCTTTCCTCCCAGAGTCTGGAAGGGATTACCTGTCCGCAGGAAAACAAATACACCTCACAGATCCTTTTTTCCGCTGTTTCCGATGCGCTTTCACGTGCAAAGGCAGCCAAAAGCCAGTGATCACGGCAAAAAAAGTGGGCATTTGAATTGCTCAAATGCCCGCTTTTTTTATCTCATGTATTTATTTCTTGTCCTTTGCGATCAGATAATATGGAATAGCAATAAATACAATTCCGCCTATCATGTTTCCGAGAGTGACAATACCTAAGTTGTAGAAGAATCCTCCCAAATTCACCACTGCCTCATGAGGATTCATCAAACCGATGGACATGAAGGTCATGTTAGCGATACTATGCTCAAATCCGCAGGTAACGAACGTAGCAACACAGCAGAAATTCATAGCAATTTTGGCGCCTTCTGACTTCAATTTTGCTCCGCACCAGATTGCAATACATACTAAAATATTGCAAAGGATCGCTTTTGCTAAAAGATTCATCGGTGTTCCTGTCATTTTAGATGCAGCCGCATTGGCAAAGAAAGTACCTACTTCTCCGCCTCCCGGGATCCCGGTCATGGTAAACAGTGCTGCAGCAAGAACGGAACCGATCAAGTTGCCAATATAGCAGACAACCCAAAGCTTAATGGTTTTTCCCCAGGAAACTGCTTTTGTCAGGCTTCCCACTGCCATCACGAAGTTGTTTCCTGTAAACAGCTCTGCTCCGGCCATGGTCACAAAGCAAAGGCCTACTGAGAAAATCGTACCGCAAACCAGCTTCTGCGCCGGCTGTCCTGCCATGTATCCGCCCACAAATCCCATCAGGATGCTGCCGAAGCCGATATAAATACCTGCTAAAATGGCCATCAGTACATAACCTGTAAAGTTATTTTCCAGTAAGTTGACTTTCCCTTTGGCAGTATTCCCTACTGCTTCTATCTCATTTTTAAACATAATAGATTCCTCCCTCATATTATGTCTTTTGACTCAATTTTGAACAGTCCTAAGAGTTTTCCTGTCTCCTGCCCTTAGAACTCTTTCCTGCTCCAACGCTTAGAACAATCCGGAAATCTTTCCTGTCTCGTCAACGTCGATACGCTCTGCAGCCGGTACCTTCGGAAGTCCAGGCATTGTCATGATCTCACCGGTCAGGGCTACGATGAAGCCTGCACCTGCGGAGATCTTCAGGTTACGTACCGTTACTTCAAAGTCTGTCGGTGCGCCAAGCTTTGTCTGGTCGTCGGTCAGGGAGTACTGTGTCTTTGCCACGCAGATCGGGCAGTTGCCATATCCCATTGCTTCCAGCTGTTTTGCCTGTTTCTGTGCGTTTGCTGTCAGCACAACCCTCTTGCCGCCGTAGATCTTCTGTACGATCTGGTTCAGCTTGTCCTCGATGCTTCCTTCCAGCTCATAGCTGTAGGAGAAGTCGTTCGGCTCTTCGCACAGGCGGAT
>JALFIB010000095.1 GCA_022776305.1 Lachnospiraceae bacterium | reverse complement strand
AACATTACCATCGTCATCCATGCCTATGTATATTGTTCCACCATAGGCATTGGCATATCCACAAATCCATTTTAAATACTCATCTTGCCAAGATTCCTTCCATTCTATGGATTGATGTTCTTTTTCTCTCATATATGCACCAACTTTCTAAATCATAACTTAGGTTTCTTCATTCATTTTATCTTGCCAGTTAGTGTCCTTATAAATCTTCTGGTTTTGCTAATTCAAAAAATTCGTTATAATAATTAGTGTTTTGCATAGTTACATTATAACATGTAATGGAGAGAAAGATGGTTGTCGTTATCCATCTTTTTTCTTTTTTATAAAAAAGTTTGGGTGAGGAACGGCTTGAATGAGTCGTTCCTCGCCCTATTTAGAACTGTCTATTTCCCGACAGTCCTATAAAATCTGTAAGAAAAAATCCATCCCCTTCTCTTCAGCGGAATAATAAACTTATTAACCAATATCCGAAATCATGGGTATGGGATTTCGGATTACAATTCAGGCTCAATCATAAATAAAGGTTCTCCGGCTGATATTTTCCCTTCCCGCAGCATCCGTATCCTCTGACCCTCTTTTATTTCTGTGTAAAGCACAGGAGAGGCAAGGGACGGTGCATGCTCTTTCAGAAACGGAAGATCCAGCCTCAGCATAGGTTCTCCCTTCTTAACTCTCTGTCCTGCACTTACAAAAGCTTCAAATCCCTGTCCATTTAATTCTACCGTGTCAATTCCTATATGGATCAACAGGCTGAGTCCGGAATCCGTCTTAAAGCCCAGTGCATGCTTTGTATCAAAGACAAAAACGACTTTCCCATCCTCCGGAGCACACACGAGAGGATCCGTAGGCGTGACAACGGCTCCGTCTCCCATCATTTTTCCTGCGAAAGCCTCATCCGGTGCCTTGGAAAGTTCCTCTGCGATCCCGGTGATAGGGCTTGATACAGTCAAAGCTTCCCTACATAATATTTCTTCACTTTCATCTCCGGTGATCTGATCCAGATAATCTTCCAGATTTGATTTGATCACAGTCACTCTCGGGCCGTAAATGATCTGCACTCCATCGCCTTTATGGATGACCCCTGATGCCCCGGTAGATTTCAGCAGGCTATCATCCACCTTCCCCGGATCAAAAACGGTACATCGCAGCCTTGTAGCACAGCAATCCACATCCGAAATATTCTTTTTTCCACCTAATCCCCGGCAGATACCGGCTGATAATTCGTCTCCACCTTCTGCTGGTCCCCATGTATTTTCTGACCGCTCCGTTTTTTCTGACTGCTCTCTTTCCTCTGACTGTCCCTTTTTTCTGGCCTCCACGTCGCTTCTCCGGTAGAGCTTTACTTCCTCTGTCTCATCCCTGCCCGGCGTTTTCAGATCCAGCCTTTGGATCAAAATGCTGAACAGGCCATAATATACGATAAAATATCCGATTCCCACAATGGGGATCCAGATCCAATTTGTCTTGTCATTTCCCTGCAGGATACCGAATAAAAACAGGTCGATCAATCCGCCGGAAAAGGTCATCCCCACTCCTACCTTTAATAAATGCATGAGCATATAAGCCAGACCGGCAAGGATGCAGTGAATACCATACAAAACAGGTGCCACGAACAAAAAAGTAAACTCCAGCGGTTCCGTGATCCCTGTCAGCATGGAGGTAAGGGCAGCTGAAAGCAAAAGTCCCGATACCGCCTTCTTTTTTTCCGGTTTTGCCGTTTTATACATAGCAAGTGCCGCACCGGGAAGCCCGAAGATCATAAGGGGGAATTTTCCAGACATAAACCGTGTTGCTGACACGGCAAACTGTTTTGTGCCGGGATCTGCCAGCTGGGCGAAAAAAATATTCTGGGCGCCTTCGATCACTTTGCCGCCCACCTCCATGGTACCGCCCACTGCCGTCTGCCAGAAAGGCAGGTAAAAAACGTGGTGCAGGCCAAAAGGGATCAAAAGCCGTTCCATCAGCCCATAAACCCAGGTGCCGGCATAACCGGAATTCAGTACAAAGTTTCCCACCGCATAGATCGCTGCTTGAATGGGTGGCCAGATAAAAAACATCAAAATGCCCACAAGGGTATACACAAGTGCACTCACTATAGGCACAAACCGCGTACCGCCGAAAAATGACAATACCTGTGGAAGCTCGATCCGGTAAAACCGGTTGTGCAGCGATGCCACACCTAACCCAACAATAATTCCGCCAAATACCCCCATCTGCAGGGAAGTAATCCCTACCACTTCTGTGGTGGCGCCATTTAGCAGAGCCTCCGCCCCTCCGTTTATTTTGATCATCGCCCCAATGGAAGCATGCATAATAAAGAAGGCGATAGCCGCAGCCAAAGCAGCCACTTCCTTTTCCCGCTTTGCCATTCCTATGGCTACACCGATAGCGAAAATAATAGGTAAATTGGCAAATACGATATCCCCTGCTTCCCTCATGACTTCAAAGACTGCATTCAGCGCCGTGCCCTGACCAATATACTTCGTCAAACCATAGGCTTCCTGCATGGTAGTATTTGTAAAAGAGCCTCCAATCCCAAGCAATAACCCTGCAACAGGCAAAATCGCGATGGGCAGCATAAACGATCTGCCTACCCGCTGCAGGATCCCAAATATTCTGTCTTTCATTCTTCCTGCTCCTTTTTCTTTTTAGCATTGACCAATATGGAGAATATCATTCACTTTCTGCAAGTAACTTTTATCTTTTCACAAAAGAACGCCATATTTTTACAACTGCCGATACGACTGTGGAGACAAGGATGATCCCCGCAGCGATCACAAACACTTCCTGCACCAGCCACACCATAGGTGCTTGGGAAGCTTGCAGCCCATCACGCATAATTGACACCATCATGCGGTACAAATCACCGCCTGGGATCAAAGGGATCAAAAGAGGAACCTCCATCACAAGTACCGGCGTCTTTCTGCGGCGTGCCTCGATCTCAGCAATCGCCGCTGCCACTATGACCGCTTCAAATAATCCAAGCAGTGCCGATCCATGTTTCCGCCCCAGTAAAAAAATAAACCATGACAGTGCACCGCCGCAGCCTATAGTAACTAGTTTGCTTCCCCGCAGGCCAAAGATCAAGGCAAAGCAGACGGATCCCATCCCTGCCGTTAGGATCTGTATCATATCTCCTTGGTTCATGCTACCACCCCTCCCATCAAAGACATGGCCCCGATAAATCCGGCAGCAAGGGCAATCGTCCGAAGCAGTGATTCACACAATCTGAGCATACCCGACATGGTGTCCCCTGCCAGCATTTCCCGGATGGCATTTGTAAAAGGGATCCCGGGGATCATCAGCATAATATTTCCCATCAAAGCCGGTTCGATCCGGTACGGAAGCCCTATTCTTTGTACGAATGCCAAAAAAATCCCTCCTATTGCGGAGCATGCGGCATACCTTACGATGGCGTTGCCCACATAGGGAGACAAAAAACGGAGCAATAGGCAGATTCCCATCCCCGTGATCCCTGCCACTACCGCTTCCAGATAAGCGCCGCCATAAAAAACTGAAAAAACTGCAGCGGTGATTCCGTAGAGACAGACCATTGCCCCAAAAGGAGTCACCTTTGATGTTTCTATTTTCACCACCCGCTCCTCCAGTTCTGCCGCCCCTACGGGGTTTTGGCACACTTCTCTTGCCAGCTGGTTAGCCAAGTGGACACGTTCCAAATTCATGTCATATCCAAAGATCCTTCTCGTCTGGGTCAAAATTTCCCCTCTCTCGGTATGGACAGACACCACGATGGATGAAGTGATGGTAAACACATCTGCGCGAAGAAACCCGTACGCCATCAGCATACGGGTCATCGTATCCTCTACCCGGTTCACTTCCCCACCGGATTTTAAAATTAATTCTCCCACATCAAGAACAGACCGCAAAATCCTGTTTTCTTCCTGCCGATTCATTTCTGCCTCCGTTTTGTCCTACTTTTTGCTCACGTAAAGTATAGACGATTTTTTATTTTTTCTCAACTAGATCAGCAAGTATAGGAGGTAAATTTTTTGTAAGGAAACGCAATATTCCATGTATCTCCCAAAATAATGCAGCACACAACCGATCAGGATCCACTGTTTTTTCCGCAAAACAGAGCAGATGCAGTAAAAATTGACATCATGTTGCAAATAACAGAAAAAAGAAGGAAAAGTATCCCATAGAGCTGGACATCTCCCTGTGCACTTCCTAAAATGTACAGAAAATTCTGTTTTTCTTTCTTCCACCAGCTGGTCCAAAAGGAAAAATCTGACCATTTTGTGGGAACCATATCAGCAGGAATCCGCAGCTGCCGAAAAACATAATAACATGCCATCCCAAAAAAACATACCGCCGCAGCCTTTAATGGCTTACTATATGCCATCTGCTTTGTCCATAGCACTGCCAACATCAGCGGAAGGAGCCACAGAAGGTCATAGACAACATCAGCCAAAAATGAAAAATCCATCTGCGTTCCAGACAATCCATTTCGAAGTAAAAATTGTTCTTCTTCCCCACTTACCCGTTTCTGCCCCTGACGCAGGACTGCAGTTTGAAGGACTGCCCCGTCTTCTTGCACACATTGCCTTATCATCAGCTTCCGGTAGCTTTTGAAAACACCGTACACCGTGAAAGATCGATCCCCGCACCGGATCAATTGTTACAATCTCTGTCAAGGAACAGCTTTTTCCCGTTGCAGGGCAGGAGACATCCTGCTGGGAAACTTCTCCCCAAAAACAGGTTTCCAACGGAATGGTCTGATTTTTTTCCTGTTCACAGATGAGTACAGCTTGATCATACTCTAATGCTTTTCCGTTCAATATAACTGTAACCGTCTTTGCTGCCTGCTGCCCTTCTATGCAAAAATAAACTGCAAGAAAGAAAAGAACCATCATGACAAGGAATTTTCCGGCTATCCACATAAGCCTTCTTCCTTTCACAACTTCGGCTGTCCACATATATTTCTTTCTTTTCATAACAATCCCAGCCCTTTCCTATTCCACCCGGATCAGGCTGCCGTCTTCTATTGTTTTGTTGGAACTTACTATAATTTCCTGTGAGCTGTCCAGTGTCCCCTGAGCCAGCGCCGCATATTCTTCATTTTTTTCCAGCACAGTAACCGGCACTTTTCTCGCCTGCATCCCCTCTCCCATAATAGATGCATATTCTTCTGCTACCAGAACATAAGACTGGTTTTTTTCATCCAAATGCAATGCTGAAAGAGGGACTGTGAGCGGATATGCCTGAGACTTTTTTGTGTATTCCAAAGACACTGCCATTCCTATCTCAAAAACATCTGCCGGTATCTGGACTGTAATATGGTAAAGGTTCCCGTCCTCTTCGTCTTCTGTCACAGTCTCCACTGGTAGTTCTTCCACTTTTGTCTTCCCATTTCCTCCTTCCAAAGAAACCAGATCACCTACGCCGATATATTTCTCCTGTTCCTTGGAAATATCCCCATAAAACCGGCAGCCTTTTTCCAGATCCGCCATGAGGACTGCCATTGTGTCCGTAGTTTTTTCTCCTGTTTGGATAGAAACATCCAAGATCAATCCATCTGTACCTGCATATATTTTTCCGTTCTCTTCTTTTAATTTTTCCAGCTTCTGCAGCGATAATTCCATTTGTTCATACGTGATCTCATTCATGCGGTCCGAACTGTTCAAAGGGTCAGGAATGCCTGCTGAGTACACTGCGCGGCCTGAAATCACTGCCGCTTCATTGGCGGCAATGGCTGCATCCTCATATGCCTGCTGTGCTGCTTTCAGATTTTCAAGCAGCTGATTCTTTTTTTCCTCACTCTGTCCTTCTGCTAATTGGTTTTGCTCCAGATGGTATTTCACCAATGCCTGTTCTGCCGCTTCCTTTTCTTCCAAAGCAACCTCCACTTTTTTCCGTGCAGATGCAAGCTTTTGTTCGTATTTATTTCTTACAGACTGTTCCAGCTGCTTTTTTTCTTCTTCATTCAGTGGTCTGCTGTCAATTTCTATTTCATCTATAATGATATCCGTATCCTGGCCATCCGTGATGGCATTTAAGTCTGGCAGGTCATCTCCATCTTGCTCATCCGTTAGGGCATTCAGGTCTGGCAGGCTATCCACTTCATTTTCAATCTGCCATTGCAGAGAGGACAATTCCTGATTTGCCTGAATATAAGCTTCTGATTTTTCCTCCAAAGCTTGCTCCAAGGCAGATTCCACCATGCTTTCTTCTTGTACCACATTGCTGGAAGGCTGGAATTCCTTAAGCTTTTTCTTCGCCTCCTCCAGATTTTCCTTTGCTCTGGATAACTGGACCGCTGCGCTGCGCGTTGTAAGGGAATACTGCTCCGACGCCTGTGCCTGTTCATTTGCTTTTTGCTGCGCACTCACATCTTTTTGGCTTTTGGCATCCTGTACCTGTAATCTTTGTTTTTCCATTTCCTGCCGCTGGTATAAAATCTTTTCTTCCAAAAGCAGCGGATCCACTTCAAATAACAAATCACCTTTTTTTACTCGTTCCCCTTCCCTGACATAAATCGCAGTGACCCGCTGGTCCGGCTCCGTCGTCACTGCAAGTGCCTGATTCTGCACGATCCTCCCTGAAACTTTTACAGAATGAGTGATCATCATGTTCTGGGGCCGCTCAGTAGCCACTGCCGCGATGCCTGCCTGGTTTGCCGCCCGGGAAAGTATGGTAAAACAAATCATACATGAAAAAAATATGGCAGCTGCCCGCAAAAGTCTTTTTTTATCCATCTTCCATCTGCCTTTCCTGAAATTTTCCGAAAGAATTTTTCTAATTTTATAAGCTGTTTTTCTTTCCGGTTCCATCACTTTAGCAGATGAATCTTTAAATATTCTCTAATTCTTTGGCTTTTTAATTTCCTTCGTTACCTTCTTCATCCGGGAAACCGAGCCAAACCGGTTTCCCGGAATATATTCTGGGCTTTTCTTCTCCCCGAAGTACCCGGAGCGCACCCGCAGCCATTGCTTCCTGCTCAAATTCCCCGGGATAAACGCTCACAGGAGCGATCCACTCACAGCTCTCTTTTATCTGGTCCACCACATCCTGAAAACGGACCAGCCCTCCGGTCAGCAAAATTCCGTCCACTTTACCTTTTAAAACCGTGCTCATGGAGCCGATCCATTTGATGATCTGGTAGATCATAGCATTCCACACACGCACCGCCTCCGGATTGCCCGCTTCTACCATTTTATGAATCTTGTCAGAATCTGATGTGCCAAAATGGCTGGAAAGCCCTCCTGTCTGGCTGCAGAGGGATCTCATTTCCTCCGGGGTTTTATCTTGAAAAGAGCGAAGCAGGTCCGTAACGGCCATGGAACCCATTCGTGTGGGTGTAAAGGGTCCTTCACCGCCTCCGCCGTCATTTGCATCGATCATCCTGCCTTTTTGGTGGGCTGTGATCGTAATACCTCCATCTATATGGCAGACAACAAAATTACAATCTTCGTATCGCCTTCCTAACGAAGCAGCGTGGCGTCTTGCCGTCTCTTTTAAATTTAAAGCGTGGCTGGCAGTCTTGCGGTAAATTCCCTTTACACCGGTGATCCGTGCCAGATCGCAGAGCTCATCTACTACAGGGGGATCCATCATAAACATAGCGCCGCCATATTGCCTGTGCAGTTTCTTTGCCATCTGGACTCCCAGCATGGAAGCGTGGTAAAGCCCACCTTTTGCTTCTTTTGTGTCTTCGATCAAACGATCATCAATCACGTAGATCCCACTGGTAACAGAATAGCATCCGCCTCCCCTGCCCACAATGGCATCCACTCCGGTGAGGTCGATATGGTTTTCTTTCAAAAAATTTTCCAGCACTTCCATCCGGTAATCCAGCTGATCATTAATGGTAGGAAACTCTTTAAGAACCGATGAATCATGGAATACGTCCGTGGTAAACAAATTCTTTTCATTCTCAAACATAGACAGCTTCGTAGACGTTGAACCCGGATTGATAATAAAAATACGGTAAATCTTAGAATTGCTGCTCATTTATATACACTTCCTAACTTCAAAGTTTTACGGGTCAAGTATAGTATAGCTGTCTGTTTTTTACAATATTTTGCAAGAGAATTCTCGCTTTTCTTTCTTATTCTTTCAACGCGGCAGCCGTAATTCCCTGTTCCAGATATTCCTGTCCGGAGAGGAAAACGAAAAGTGATGGGAGCAGCATCATAATGGAGGCCGCAAACCCCAGCCCTGCTTCCTCCAATCCAATTTCCGGCAGGAACAATGACAAAGGCCACAATGATTTTGTTTTTAGATAAGTCATTGGCTGCTCGATCATATTCCAAGCTTCCAAAAAACCGAGGATTCCCACTGACACCATTCCCGGTAAGCCAAGTGGAATCCCTATGCTGAAAAAAGCCTGTAGATTTCCTGCACCGTCAATTCTGGCAGCATCCAGAATTGCTTCCGGGATCCCCGCAAAAAAGCGGTACATAATAAATACGGGAAAAGTAGAAAAAACCCCGGGCAGAATGACAGCAGCCTGGCAGTCAAGAACCCCTATTTTTTGCAGTACTAGATATTGGGGCAACATCATAACTTGAAATGGCATCAGCATCAAAACAATATACAGCATCAGGACAACTTTTTTCCCCGTGAACTGAAATTTCGCCAATGCCCATGCCGCGGGGGTCCCAAAGAGAATCTGTCCCGCCACAATGCACAGAGAGATCTTCATGGAATTCCAAAACATAGCAAAAAACTGCGGAGAATCTATCAACAGCTCCACAAGTGGCTGAAGGGTAGGGGCTTTGGGAAGCAGCGGCCATCCCGCCATTTCGCCAGTTCCTCCCAGCACCGGCGCCAGATACTCCTGCAGCTCCCACTGCTGCATAAATGCACCGGAAAGAGCAAGCAAAACTGGAAGGCATACTATCGCCGCCAGTAAGATTAACCATATGCGTATGAAGATCCGAAAAACCTTTTGCACGTTCCATCTCCTATTATATTTCATGTGATACCATCCCTATGGCCCTTCTTTCTCCCATGCCCTGCGAAGCATTAAGATCAGCAGGAATACCACCACTGCATTTACCACCGCGGCTGCCGCGATCTTGTCAAAAGAGAGTTCCCGGAACCAGTTATTGTACAGATGCTGCAATAAATACATGCTCTGGTAAGGGTAATCCCCGGCTACCAGCCACGCCTCACGGAATACCTTAAACGAGTTAAGAAATGAGATCACTGTGATCGTATAGAAAGACGGGAGGAGATTCGGAATTGTAATATGAAGGAAGCATTTCCATTCCCCTGCCCCGTCCACCTCTGCCGCTTCATATATCTCCTTGGGGATGGCGGAAAGCCCCGCCATCCAAAGTACCATATCATATCCGATATTTTTCCAGAGATAGCTGATGACCAGTACCCCAAAGGCCGCGCTGCTGTTCATCCAGTTTATTTTTTCCAGTCCTATGCGGTTCAAGAACCCATTGAGAAGCCCATTGGAATGAAACAAGATCTTCCATACCAGCACTACTGAGGATGCCGGAACTACTACAGGAAGGAGGAAAGCACTTTTTAAAATATTCTTTCCGGACCTTAGTTTTTCCAGCGTGGCAGCCAGCACCAATGACAGAGCCACCAGCAGCGGAATACAGGTAAAAGTAAAACGCACCGTATTGGAGGCTGCCAGACGAAAAGCCGTATTGGAAAAGATCTCTTCGTAATTTTTCAGGCCGACCCACTGAGAAGTCACTGCATTTTGGAAAGACTTTTTTACTACCTCCCCAAAGGGAAGAAGGGCAAAGATCACCACACCTGCAAGATCAGGCAGAAGAAACATCATTCCTGCCTGATTTCTTTTTACTCTTTTTCTCATTCTGCCAGATACAGGTTGATCTTCTGCATGATCGTATTAACTGCTTCATCTGCAGTGATCTCTCCACTCAGACAGCGCCTCACTTGTTCTATTACCACTTCATACTGTACCTGCTCCGTTTCTGCACAATTGGACAACTGTTTTACCATCTCATAAAAAGCATCACTTTCCTCTTTTGTGGGCCATGAATACGTAAGTTCTATGTATTCTCCCGTCTCTTCATTGCCGCTGCAGACAGAGAATCCGCCGTTCTCCCCATAAGGGTCTGTATATGCCAATTCTTCAAAAGCTTTTTGGTTTACCGGAAGTCCCCATCCCTGCTTCTGACTTCCAGAAGACAGTAAATATTTTACAAAGTCAAAAGCCCTCTCCTGTTCTTTTGCCGTATTCATGACGCTTACGATGGAGGACGGGATAAAGACCCCTGATTGCTGCATGGAGAGAAGCTTTTCAGAACATCTTCCTGTCACTTTATTAGCAGAAACCAGCCCGGAATATTCCGTCATGCCATATATGGTACCAATCTTCACATGACCCGGATCTGACACCAGTGACAGGATCCCGTATGCCATATCGTCACCGCGTGAACCGGCGGCTATCAGTGCATCCCAGTTTGCATAGATTCCCTCTTTATATGCAGAAAGCTCCTGCAGTACTTTTTCCGAAGCATGGCCGCAATACGTATCAGAAATTTCTTTTATACTGTTTACATACTCCGAAAGCTTTTCCTGCCTAATGGTATTATCCTCATTCTTCCAGTTTCCGGCGCAGGCCGGATATAAAAGCTCAGCCAGATATGCGACGTCGAAAGGTTCCAGATAACCTTCCTCGGCCAACTCTTCCAAAGAAGAAAAACCGTCTGTACGTTTCAGGAGCTCCGGATCTCCCGCTACAATCATGGCCCCGAATCTTGTTACAATAGCCGGCAGGCCATCTTCGTTTTTATATGTACATGCAATGTGGTCCAGCAGCCCCTCTTGGCTTTTCACCTCCTCAGCAATCCCTGTTAAGTCACTTAACAATCCCTTCTCTGCATAAGTCTTCACCGACATTTCATCTAAGAACAAAACGTCCGGCCCATTCCCCGTTAAAATATCTGTGTTCAGTGTGCGCAGTGCATCTGCGGCTGTCATGCCGCCTTCCCCGCTCATGCCCACCTGATAATTCACATAAGTGTCCGGATACTGTTTTTGAAACAATACTGCCATCTGCCGGATGCTGTCGTTTTCCCTTAAGGAGTAGACATTCAGTTCTTTTTGCGGAACACTGGGTACCGCTTCGTCATATTCATATTTCATCATCTTAGGGCCTTCTGAATCCGCACATACCAGATAAAAGCATTGGTCAATGACCGTAAGGGACTGAAACATCATATTAGGGTCATTTAACGTACACAAAGTGCCGTCTGCTACCTCTTCCACGATGCTTCCACCCATTTCATGGGAAAAGATCCCCTTTTGCGTACAGTAATATAATCTGCCCTCCTCATCCTCTGTCATGGCGATTGCTCCTCCAAAAGAGCTGGTAGCCCCGTAATAGATCCCATCTGCATACAAAGCTTCATTGAGGGCTTCATCTCTTGGAAGAGGCTCGCCCCCAGTATAATCGTACCGCTGCAGCTCCGAATCGGTAAACACCAATGCCTCTTTCCCGCTTCATTCTTTAAGATCCACTGAAAAACACATTGCGCTCCAAAGGCTTTCCTTTTTATGTGCTGATCTTTCCGCCCTGCTCTTGCTGACGATCTTTTTCTGGTGTTTCACTTCGCGGATGCTGCGCCCTTTGCAGGAAAACAGAAAAAAGCAGATGCAATTCATTGCCTCTGCTTCACACGAACTCCGTTCACCTCTTACTGTCATATTAAGTAATGTTTCTGCTGTTAAAAATGGTATCATGGCCAATGACCAGAAGTTTTTGGACATCATTGACGCGGAGGGAAATCGGATGTCCCATCTGGTCAGTGACATGCTGCAGCTGGCAAGCGCTGACAGCCACACCTGGAGCATGTGTCCGGAAAAAACAGAATTAGATACCCTCCTGTTACAAATGTGGGAGGATTTTGAGCCGGTGGCTCTTGCCAGACACCTCCGCTGGGATATCGTCTTGCCGGAAGATCCCATTCCGGAATGCTTCTGCGATGGGGAACGTATCCGCCAACTGCTCTCCATCCTCATTGACAATGCCTTCTCTTATACGCCATCAGGAGGAGCCGTCCGGCTTACCTTGCAATACCATACACCGGATTCCTTTTCTATCGCAGTGAGTGACAATGGTCCCGGTATTCCCGATGAAGAAAAAGAATCTGTTTTTGAGCGTTTCCACCGGCTGGACGCTTCACGGAAGGAAAAGTCCCATTTTGGCCTTGGCCTTTGCATTGCACAGGAAATTGTCCAGCTCCACCGGGGAAAGATCTTGCTGACTGACACCCCCGGAGGAGGAGCCACATTCACGGTCCTCCTTCCTATAGGGAAGCGATGATTCCCTTCACCACAAAAAACAGGATCGGTATAGCAAGAGATGGAAGCATATTCAAAGCTTTGCAGTCTTTGATCTTCAAAATGCCGATCCCGGAGCTTGCGATTAAAATGCCTCCCACAATGCACAGCTCCGCGATCATCTCCTCTGAGAAAAAGGAACCGGACAAGTTCTTTGCCACCAGATAAATGGCACCCTGCCAGCAAAAAAGCACAGGGGCGGCAAAGGCCATCCCGATCCCATAAGTGGAAGCCAGCACCGTAGAAGTGACAAAATCAAGGGTCGCATTGGTAAACAAGTATGTATTATCTCCATAGAGGGCGCTCATCACAGGCCCCAATATGGAGAGTGTACCGATACAATAAAGAAGAATTCCGGTGGAAAGCCCTTGTCCCAGATTGGATTTGGAATACTTTCCCACCATCCCCTGAAATCTTCCATCCAGATCTAGAATAGTTCCCAGCAAACTTCCCACCGCCAGACTTACAATAAATAAAACCGGGTAATTGCTTTTTGGCATGTTGCTCACCACCGCATTGATCCCTAATGCAGTGGCAGCAAGCCCCATAGCCGTGTAAAGGGCATTCTGGTATTTCTCCTTTACACCTTTGCGAAGTACGCTGCCAAGCATGCTGCCCGCCAGAATTGTTCCGGTATTTACGATTGTCCCAAGCATTTTTCTTCCTCCAAGTTTTTCTCTTATGTCTTTCTCTTATGTCTTTCTTATTATTCTTTTTCTTTCATGGAACTTTTGTAATTTTTCCCATTACTCTTTTTCTTTCATGGGAACTTTTAAAATTTTCCCATTATTCTTTTTCTTTCATGACACTTAAATAAGCAGGACGTATGATCTTGTTCATACCAATCTGCTCTTCAATACGGTGGGCACTCCATCCCACAATTCGCGCAATGGCAAAAATCGGTGTATAAAGCTCCACCGGTATCCCCAGCATCTGGTACACAAACCCGCTGTAAAAGTCCACGTTGGGGCTGACACCTTTAAAGATCTTACGCCTTTTTGCGATCAGCTTCGGCGCGATCTCTTCGATATTGTTGTACAGGGCCATGTCCACCTCGCGATGCTTTTCTGCCGCCAGCATCTCCACAAACTGCTTGAAAATCCGCTCTCTCGGATCAGAAAGGGAGTACACTGCATGGCCCATGCCATAAATAAGGCCCTTGCCGTCAAAAGCTTCCCCGTCCAGAATTTTTGCAAGATAATATTCGATCTCATCCTTGTCTGTAAAATCATGTACATGGCCGCGGATGTCTTCCATCATCTCCATGACCTTGATATTTGCCCCGCCGTGCTTCGGCCCTTTTAGGGAAGACATGGCTGCTGCAATAGCAGAATAGGTGTCCGCACCGGATGAGGTAACCACACGAGTAGTAAAGGTGGAGTTGTTTCCGCCGCCGTGCTCCATATGAAGCATCAGTGCCGTATCCAATACTTTCGCTTCCAGCTTCGTGTACTGACGGTCAGAGCGAAGCATCATCAGGATATTTTCCGCCGTAGATAAATTGTGATCCGGCCTGTGGATATACATGCTGTCATTATTTTCATAATGATTATACGCATGGTATCCGTAAACTGCAAGCATGGGGAATGTGCTGATCAGCTGGATACACTGGCGCAGGCTGTTGCCAAGCTCAGTATCCGTGGCTTTATCATCATAAGAAGCCAGCGTAAGGATACTTCTTGTCATGGAGTTCATAATATCCTTACTGGGAGCTTTCATGATCACATCCCTTGTAAAATTAGTGGGAAGGTCGCGTGCTTCTGCCAAGATCTTCCTGAATTCCAAAAGCTCTTGTTTATCCGGCTTTTCTCCAAATAATAATAAATATGCCGTCGATTCAAAGCCAAAGCTGTCACTGTCCAGTTCCTGTACAAGCTGCTCAATGGGATAACCCCGATACCAAAGCTGTCCGTCACAGGGAGTCTTCACACCGTCAACATTTTTAAATGAAACGATCTTGGAAATATTGGTAAGTCCCGTCACGACACCTTTTCCGTTCTGGTCCCTCAGTCCCCGGTAAACACCGTATTCCTGAAACAGATGATCAGAAATCGTATCATTTTTCCGGCAAGTTTCCTTCTGTCTGTCAGCGTATTTCATCATAATTTTTTCATATTCCATTCGCATCCGTCTCCTTCTGTTTTTGTGTGGCTGTCAGAGCCTTTTCCATGTTCTTTGTCATCTTCGCCGCTATTGTGTGCAGCGTATCTCTTTCCTGTTCCGTGATTCCCTCAAAAATCACGGCAGTCATATCTTCCCACATCTTTTCAATAGAACAGACGATTCCCTCAGCTGCAGCTGTAAGGTGCAGATGTACACGCCTGCGGTCCTTCTGGTCCGGCACTGCCACTAGCAGATGCATCTGCTGGAGATGCTCCACAGACTGTGAAATATGGCCTTTCGTAAACATATAAGCAGCCCTGATATCCTTCGATGTATCCTGTTCCCTGAATCGGTACAGATAATACAAAATCTCCACATCAATTTTCCTCAAACCGTATTTTTCCCGAATTTCTAAAATTTTACTCTCTAAGAGCTGCTTAAATTCCCTTCCATGAAGTAATGTCTCAACCGCCTGTTCCATCTTCCCTCTCCTTTGTTTATTTTTAAACAATATGGACAAGAATACCATAAAACTTCTCATTCTGCAAGTAAAACAATTCAGTCCTGATCTATTACATAAAACAGCTTGAATCTGATCTGCTACGTTAATCTAATATCTGAGTTTTCTCTGTTTTCAATTGTTTTTTATCTGTCTGCCCTCTACATCCATGTGGTAATTGTCCCGGTAAACCAGTTCTGAAACCGTCACCAGACGGTAACCTTTTTCCTTGAGTCGACAAATCACGGTTTCAAGGGCTTGCGCCGTATATTTTGCACCGTTGTGCATCAATATAATAGACCCGTTTCCCAGATGAGGATGCTCCGTCACCTTCTGTATAATGGATTCCACACCGTAATCTTTCCAATCCTCAGAATCCACATCCCACTGAATCGGGAGATATCCGTCGGATACCACCGTCTCGATCAGTTCATTATCATAATCCCCGTAAGGTGCGCGAAAAAGCTTCATATCTATCCCGGTCAATGCTTTTACTTGTTCCTTCACAGGGCGTATCTCCTGCAGGATCTCCTCTTTTGACAGCTGACTCATGTTTTTGTGGTTCTGGCTGTGGTTTCCGAGATCATGTCCCTTTTCTGCAATTTTCTTCACATCCTTCGGATATTTGTTAACCCAGCCCCCTGTCATAAAAAAGGTGGCTTTTACACTATTACGATCCAAAATATCAAGAATTTTTTCGGTATCATCGTTTCCCCATGCCGCATCAAAAGTCAGCGCCACTTTCTTTTCCTCAGTTTTTACGCAGTATATTGGCAGTTTCCGTCCATTTACCGTACTGCTGGCTGTGATGCTCTTCTGGTTTCCGATGTAAGCCCCCACAAAAAACAGGAGGGAACACAGGCAAAGCAGCCCAAGTCCCCTCAAGCGGTACCATATGATGTGATCTTTTTCCGCTCCCATGTTTCATCCGCTCCCTATCTCCTTGTGTACTATATATATGATGTTAATGGCAAAAAATGCCATACGGATTTTTACAAATTCTTTCCATGGCTCTTAAGAATATTTTCATTTTTTTTATGGGGAAATATGTTAAAATCCCAGTATCAAATACAAATGCGTGAAAGGTATTCATGTCAGCAGGCGAAAAGTTCCACATTACATGGTGACCATTTTTCTCCTGAGCCATGATACACGTATGAACAGAAAGGACTGGGGGATTATGAGAAAAAAGAAAATTTTAAAGGGTATTTTAACAGCAATGGCAGCGTGCATGGCCATGAGTTTTCCACTGGCTGCTTCTGCATCGGGACGATGGGAAAGCACCACTTCCAGAGATGAAGACAATAATATCTGTATTGATTTTGAAGAGGTACAGGTTCATCTTCCCGCAAGCTGGTCCGGCAAATGCCAGATGGGTACATCCGAAGACGGCGTTTCCTTCTACCAGACAAAATCACGGGATCTTTGGACAAAAGAACTTGGTTACCCAAACGGCGGCTGGCTGTTCAGTATTAATTTTTCACAGACAAATGATTTCTGGGACAATCCAAGCTATATGACACTTGGAAGCGGCAGTGACGGTATCTACTATGTAACCTTCCCTACCGACTTGCAGGCATATACCGAAGATGCCACAGCTCTTGCCGAGTTTCAGACCATGGCAAATGATGTGGATTGGATCACCGAGAATATTACGATCACCAGTGACGGTTCCTGGATCGATATTTACGGTAGTGAAGAATATATCTTCCAGCAAAGCGCCACCGCTTATTTAAGCAAAGAGGATCTGGCAGGCATGAGCGCTGACGAGATCCAGATGGCGATCAATGAGATCTACGCCCGCCATCACCGCAAGTTCGTTCTGCAGGAGGTACAGGACTATTTCAATTCCAAATCCTGGTACAGCGGTACCATCGAAGCCGCAGACTTTGATGTGAGTGTTATGAACACCTATGAATGTGCCAATATCAACCTCATGGTTGACTACTTGAAAAACTTCAAATCAAATTAAAGCAATTATTCAGTTAAAGCAATTATTTAGTTAAAGCAATTATTCAGACATGTATTTTTATGTCTATGGGGCCCGCTAAACATGAGTAAACATCCATTTTTCACAGAAAAATGAGCGGATTACGAATGCTTTCGCCGATTTTGAATGTGAGAAGCACGAAAAATCGACATTAGGCTCATTTGTCGGGCAACTCATTTTATTTACATTCTTTACATTCAACACTTATTGAAGGTTCCTTACGTGGAGATCCTAGTTTCTTCTGTCTAACATGTAGATTTTGGGATTCTCTACGTGGGGAATTTTTTTCTCTTTTGTCTGACATGTAGTTTCTTCGATTCTCTACATGGAAAATCCTATTTCCTTCTTTTTGACATGTAGTTTCTTCGATTTTCTACATGGAAAATCTCATTTTTTCTATCTGCCAGATAGCTTTTGTCTACAATAAAAATTAGGGGGCCCAGATCCAGAACTACTTAATCAATTATTTTGCAACATTCCCTTTTTCATCATAACTAAATCTTCTGTAGTAAACTCTGCTTTTTACAACATAGACATCAAACTAAGGATCCCCTCTTACGGAACAGTAAGATCCGGCAATGGACTATTAGGCATATCCCCATATGTAGGCACCTGCGGCTTCGGTTATATGTTTCTATGATGTTAGGGTTCTATGATGTTAGCGGCAAAAAAAGCAGGTTTGCAGCCACCAATAAGGCTGTCAAACCTGCTACACTGTCAAAGTGATGTAACCATACGTTTTACTCGCGGAATACGATCTCTCCCGTTTTTTCATCCATGCTCTCAATAATAGCCAGAGATTCCAGATGAATCCCTTTGGAACGAATGATCTCGCCACCTACCTGAAACCCTTTTTCAATGGCGATACCTGCCCCCACCAACTCTGCGCCGGAAGCAGCTACGATCTCTGCCAGCCCTTCCAGAGCCTTTCCGTTTGCCAGAAAATCATCAATCAGCAAGACTTTATCTCCTTTGCCGATAAACTCTTTTGAAACGATGATATCATAAACACGTCCGTGGGTATAGGATTCAACCTGTGCTTTATAAACATCACCGGCGATATTTTTGGTCTGTGTCTTTTTCGCAAAAACCACCGGAACATGGAATTCTTCTGCTACAAGGCAGGCAATCCCGATACCGGATGCTTCGATGGTCAATATCTTGTTGATCTCTTCCCCTTCAAAACGTTTTTTAAATTCTTTTCCCATCTCGCGGAACAGTGATGTGTCCATCTGATGGTTCAGGAAACTGTCTACCTTCAGCACATTTCCCTCTTTTACTTTTCCGTCTTTACGGATTCTATCTTTCAATAGCTGCATGCCGTACCCTCCATCCCTTTTTATCTCTCGTTTTATTGTACTTGTATCCAGTTTGAATTGCAAGTGTTTTCCCCACAAAAACACTACATCCGACAAAAGTATGTTTAGTATTTCCCTCTTATTTTCTAATGTTTCTCTATTGTTTTCTATGGTAACATAATCCGCAAAATAGCCCTTTGTCAAATGTCTAAAACCTCTTTCGCATTTGCCATCCGCGCTTCAAACTGTGGATAAAAATCTAATTTTGCTTCATAAGGGCGGATATAAAACAGCTTCAGAAGAAAAAGATTGATATTCTTTATCCCTTCGTCTGATTCCTGCGCCAGCCTTTCCTGAACATCCTCAAGGAAATAGTGCCACTCATTGATAAATGCTTCATAACGGCTGAGGTTTGGCGTATCCATCCATTTTTCTACTTTTACCTTTGTTTTATTAGGCGCCGGACACTCATGCACCTGAAGAAAATAACGAAAAGTCCTTGCCATTCCTTCTTTTCCCGGCACCCATGGGCGCTTCCCGGCAACCTGCCCTTCTGGCAATTCCTCATAATATCTTCCCAATGGAAACAGCCTGCAGATCCCCGGACGATATCCATGGATGCTGCATCGACCTTCATCATTTAAAAAAGCGCATGTCTCATTTCCTTCACTCATTTTCAAGTTCGGAAGGATGATCCCGTCTACAACATTTAATTCTATTTTTCCATCCAGAAGCATTTCAAACGTCAGCCCAAGCCCCGTGGTCAGCCGAAAGATATCAAAGGGATCTAAAATCACGGAATTTCCCATGCCACTGCAGCAGGAAGAGCATCCCTTGCAGCCTCCGCAGCCTGCCTTTACCATATCATTTTTCCCATATAATCTTCCATCTGAGATCTCTTCCAAGCTTACCTGACGTTTCATCGCTTCCTCCACTTACATCCTCACACAGCCTCAGCCATTTTCTTCACATGGAAAAATTCTATCACAAACCGTATCTGGATGACAATATTTTCTTTATGCCGGATTCACATGGACCATGATGTGCTTTACCTGTTCAAACCGCCCCTCAATGGCATCATGTACGGATTCTGCGATCCCATGGGCTTCATTTAACGTCATATTTCCATCAGCACTGATATCAACGTCTACGTAAATCCTGCTTCCGAAAGTCCTCGTTCTCAGCAGGTCAACGCCTTTCACCCCTTCCTGCTCCAGTACAAAATCCCTCAGCTCTTTTTCCAGTTCCGGCTCGCAGGCTGTATCCAGCATTTTGTCAATGGCGTCTTTAAAAATATCGTAGGCTGCTTTCAGGATAAACAGGCAGATCACAACGCTGGCGATGGGATCCATGACCGGAAATCCCATCCTTGCTCCAAAAATACCGATAAACGCCCCGATGGAAGAAAGGGAATCGGAGCGGTGGTGCCATGCATCTGCCATCAGCGCAGAAGACTTGATCTTCTTTGCATACATGCGGGTATACCAGTACATCCATTCCTTCACTGCAATGGAAACAATGGCTGCCACCAGCGCCAGCGTTCCCGGCACAGATAATTCATCGTAATTTCCTGCTGTGATCTTATTCACCCCCGACAGGCCAATCTCAAAACCTGTGATGGCCAGTACCACAGACAACAGGATCGCTGCTACACATTCCATCCTTTCATGTCCGTAGGGGTGCTCCCGGTCTGCCGCTTTGCCGGACATCCGGATCCCGATCATGACAATGATCGTACTGAACACATCCGACGCAGAATGAATGGCATCGGAGATCATAGCTCCGGATGAAGCGATGAGACCGGCTGCGAGCTTGCCAACAGAGAGCAACAGATTCACAATAATACTTACTTTTGAGACACGCATGGCGGTCTTTTCCATGGTGTCCATCTGTTTTTCCTTCATAAATTTACCCATAAAAACCCTCCTTGAATAATCATTATGCACCCTCGTAATCCCTTCGGGATTCCTCGGTCGCGGGCTTCGCATTACAATGTCCTTCCTCTGCTCCGCCGTGCTGCACCCTCGTAATCCCTTCGGGATTCCTCGGTCGCGGGCTTCGCCCTATAAATCCACCATCTGATAAAATTGCCTGCCAGCAGGCATTTTATCATCTGGCGGATTTGCACGGCTCATTGCCTTCGCGAAAAAAATAGCACCTGCGGAACATTTACTTACTGTCCCGCAGATGCTCTTCACATCTACTGTCTATAAAGACCCGGCACCATGACCATGTCATCGCCTGCTCAGTTTGTACTGTAGTTATTATGCAGTGCAAATCATTTCAAAAAGAATAACAGGTGACGGCAAAATTGTCAACCTTTTCTGTTTAAACTTCTGTAGCTCATTGATTTTTTCTTGATTCTTTTTCTGTTTAAACTTCTGTAAAAGTAACCAAAATGTGAATACCCTTTCCCAGCTTATGCTTCCTGCAAAAATGCCAGATACCCTTTCTTTGCTTCATAAATATCTGACTTACTGGTCACTTCCATGGGGGCATGCATATTCAAAACTGCCACACCGCTGTCAATGACCTCCATGCCGTACAGGGCGGAGATGTAAGCGATGGTTCCGCCGCCTCCGATATCCACTTTGCCCAGCTCTGCCGTCTGGTAAGCAACCTGATGCTTTTCCAGCATGGCGCGGATGGCTGCCACGTATTCTGCGTTTGCATCGTTGCTTCCGCTCTTGCCCCGGGAACCTGTATACTTATTAAAGACAAGCCCTTTTCCAAAATAAGCACTGTTTTTCTTCTCGAAAGCGGATGCATACAGCGGATCGTAGGCTGCGCTCACATCGGAGGAGAGCATACGGCTGCTGCTTAAGCACCTACGAAGGCTAAGCTCACTGTACTCCCCTGCGCAGTTCATCAGCTCTGCCACCGTGTTCTCAAAAAATCTTGACTGCATACCTGTAGCGCCGACGCTTCCAATCTCTTCTTTATCTACCAGCAGGCAGCAGCAGGTGTAAGGCTGTGTCTCAATATCCAGCTGCGCTTCGAAAGAAGTATATGCACAGACACGGTCATCCTGACCATAAGCCATGATCATGCTGCGGTCCAGACCGCAATCCCTTGCCTTATCTGCCGGAACGATCTCCAGTTCTGCGGAGAGGAAATCATCTTCTTCCATGCCATATTTCTCTTTGAGGATGGATAAAATACCGGCTTTTACCGCTTCTTTATCCTTTTCCTTATCCCCGTCTTCTTCGGGTACTGCAGGACGGCTGCCCACTAAGACATCAAGGGCTTCACCCTCGATGACCACGCGTGCTTTTTTCTCCATCTGTTCTCCTGCCAAATGGATCAAAAGATCTGATACAAATACAACCGGGTCATCCTCTTTCTCTCCAATGCATACATCCACTACCGTGCCGTCTTTTTTGGCCACAACGCCGTGGATGGCAAGGGGAATGGTAACCCACTGGTATTTCTTTACACCACCATAATAGTGGGTGTCCAGAAATGCCATCTCTGTATCTTCATAAAGAGGATTCTGCTTCAAATCAAGACGCGGAGAATCAATATGGGCGCCAAGGATCCTCATACCCTCGCTCAATGGCTTTGTACCCATGTGGAACATGGCGATCATTTTGTTCATACATACCGCATAAACTTTATCGCCTGCTTTCAACTTTTCCCCTGCCTTGATCACATCCTCCAGATTTCTGTATCCGTGTTCTTTTGCAATGCGGACAGCTTCCCGCGTACATTCGCGTTCCGTCTTTCCGGCATCCAAAAATGATTTATAGCGTACGGCAAGAGCCTCCAGCTCTGCGAGTTGCTCTGCCGAATACGTCTTCCAAGCATTTTCACGCTTCATAAAATGAATTCCTCCTAACAAATTTCAGCTCCTGAAGGCATCTTCTTTTCCGGTACCATCAAAGAAAGTTCACCATTCTCATCCTCTGCGCAGAGCAGCATTCCTTCCGAAAGGACACCTGCCAGCTTCGCCGGTTTTAAGTTTACAAGAACCATGACTTTTTTCCCTACCATCTCTTCCGGTGTATAATGTGCTTTAATTCCGGAAACGATCTGCTTTACCTGACTTCCGATCTTTACCTGTGAGCAAAGCAGTTTCTTTGATTTTTTCACTGCCTCGCAAGCAATGATCTCGCCTACCTGAAACTGCAATTTCTCGAAATCATCGAAGGTGATCTCCTCTTTCGGCTCAATGTCGATTACCGTTTCCTTTTCCTTGGCTTCTTTTTCCTCAGCTTTTTCTTCCGGCGCGCCGTTCTTTGCCTGCTGCGCTTTCTGGATCTCTTCTGCCTTTACCATCACTTCCTTCAAATCAAGGCGGGCAAATAAAATCTCCGGTTTTTCGGTAACCTTTGTTCCGGATTCATATAAACCGTACTGTTTCATCTCTTCCAGAGTACGCTTCTTAGCGTTCAGTTGTGCAAGGATCTTTTCCGAAGTTTCCGGCATAAAGGATTCCAGCAAAGATGCACCGATGGAAATGCACTCTGTCAGGTTGTAAAGAACAGTGGCCAGACGATCCTGTTTTGCTTCATCTTTTGCCAGAGCCCACGGCATCGTCTCATCAATATATTTATTGCAGCGTTTGAACAGTGTGAAGATCTCACTGATAGCATCTGCCACACGAAGATCATCCATTTTCTTAGAAACATTTTCCGGAACGGAGAGGGCGATCGCCTTCAGCTCTTCATCCACTGGCTCGCATACTCCCTTGTTGCTGACTACTCCGCCGAAGTATTTGTTCGTCATGGAGATCGTACGGTTTACAAGGTTTCCAAGGGTATTTGCAAGGTC
>JALFIB010000092.1 GCA_022776305.1 Lachnospiraceae bacterium | reverse complement strand
TCCAGCTGACTGCTGACACGACAAACTTACATATAGAGGAATTAAGAGATTACTTATTATCTTCAGGTATTGTAACGGATATAACTGCCATTGATGGATTAAGGTTCCTTTGCCAGATCAACGGCGGAACGTGTGCATATGAAGAGGTAGAACCTCGCGGTTTCAAGCATGAGGGATATCTATCCGATGGGATAAAATATTGTTTGTCTACTTCTTTTTCTACTACGGATGAACCTATTGTAGATATTGATTTTGAAAGTTATACCTTCGCAAATCATGGAATTAATTTTCTCGTATATGACAACAAGAATCATATGGTTGTTGACAGAAGTACGATTTGTTATGATACTATAAATAATGTCCCTGTATTGGTTAAGGAAAATCCGAGACGTAAACTTCAGTAAATATAGAATAACTGAAAAACCGATACATATGGTTTAAAGAGGTGGGAGGAAGCTATGAGATATATTGAATCATTCCATGAAGGCGACAAGATAAACGATATTTATTTGTGCAAATATAAGCAGGCAGCCACCGCGAAGAACGGCAAGATGTATGAAAATGTGATCCTGCAGGATAAAACTGGTACCATTGATGCGAAGATATGGGATCCGAATTCATCAGGCATCGAAGAGTTTGATGCTATGGATTACGTATTTGTCACAGGTGATGTTACTTGCTTTCAAGGAACGCTGCAAATGAGCATAAAGCGTGCCCGCAAAGCGGATGAGACAGAATATGTTGCAGCAGATTACCTTCCGGTCAGCGAAAAAGATATTGACCAGATGTTTGAAGAACTGATGGGATATATGCAGCAGGTGGAAAATCCCTATCTTCAGAAACTGATCCAGATGTATTTTAAAGATAATGAGGCTTTTATTGAGGCTTTCAAGAAACACTCGGCTGCAAAGACAGTGCACCACAGTTTTGTGGGAGGGCTTCTGGAGCATACACTTGGGGTGGTAAAGCTCTGTGGTTTTTATGTGCAGCAGTATCCCTTCCTGAATAAAGACTTGCTCTTTACGGCAGCACTGTTCCATGACGTGGGAAAACTAAAAGAAATATCAAACTTTCCGGAGAATGATTATACCGATGACGGACAGCTGCTGGGACACATTGTGATGGGATGTGAGCTGGTAGGCTTTGGGTGCCGCCATATTAAGAACTTTCCGAAAAAGCTGATCAGTGAGCTGCAGCATTGTATTTTGGCTCACCACGGGGAGCTGGAGTACGGTTCACCGAAAAAACCGGCGCTGGCTGAGGCTATGGCGCTGAATTACGCAGATAATACGGATGCAAAGATGGAGACCATGCGTGAGGTTTTAAAGAGCGCAGGGGATAATCATGACTGGCTTGGTTACAACCGTCTGTTCGAAACGAATCTTCGGAAAAGTACGGAGTTTTAGGAACTGCATGATAGATAAAGTGAATGACCAAAAGGACAAAATGGGAGCGGTTATGAAGAAAGATGATATTGTAAAAGTTACCATTGAGGATATGAGCAGCGAAGGACTGGGAGTCGGGCGAAGTGATGGCCTGGCTCTTTTTATAAAAGACACTGTGATCGGAGATGTGGCAGAGGTTAAAGTAATGAAAATGAAAAAGACCTACGGATATGCAAGGCTGATGCGTCTTCTCTTGCCAAGCCCCGACCGCGTGGATGCACCATGCCCTGTTGCAAAACAGTGCGGCGGATGCCAGATCCAGGCTATGGATTATGAGGCACAGCTGCGGTTCAAGGAAAACAAAGTGCGTGGGAATTTGCAGCGGATCGGTAAGTTTCAGGAGATTCCCATGGAAAAGATCATTGGGATGGATACGCCTTTCCGTTATCGTAATAAGGCTCAGTTTCCCATAGGTACAGATAAAAACGGAAAGCTGATCGCAGGGTTTTATGCAGGAAGGACTCATTCCATCATCGAATGCAAAGATTGTTTGCTGGGAAACGAGATCAACCAGAAGATACTTGAAATTGTCCTAAAGCACATGGAAAGCCATAAAATTTCCGCCTATGATGAAAAGGCGGGAAAAGGGCTGGTGCGTCATGTGATGACCCGGGTGGGGTCTAAGACCGGTGAAGTGATGGTCTGCATCGTTGTAAACGGTGACAACCTGCCATCATCGGAAGAGCTGACCAAGAAGCTTTCCGAGATTCCCGGCATGGCCAGTATCACACTGAATATCAATAAAGAACAGACCAATGTGATTATGGGAAGGAAGTTAAAGCTTCTCTGGGGAAAAGAATATATTGAAGATGAGATTGGAACGGTGCGTTTTCGCATCTCCCCACTTTCTTTTTATCAGGTAAATCCCCTCCAGACGG
>JALFIB010000090.1 GCA_022776305.1 Lachnospiraceae bacterium | reverse complement strand
AAGGATGCTTCGTGGTATACTGCAAATTATTCGCGTCAGGCTGCCGGCGCTGTGATGCTGTTTGGTTTGGATGACGTGTTCCACAGCTGGTGGTTTATTGTTTTGACCTTGTTTTTATGTATGAATTTGCTGCTATGCAGTATTCTGCGTTTCCCGAGGCTTTTCAAAAAAATGAAATCAGGCTTTCACTTGGCAAAGCGCCTAAATACATGGAACGAGCCGCCGGTTATTCTGACAGAGAAAGATCCGAAGGAGCTCTTTCCAAAACTTGGTTTTCGGAATATGCAAACCGGTGAATTAGATGTTCAGGAAGAACATAAAAAAACATATTATGCATCAAAAAATAAAATAGGGATCTGGGGACCGTGGCTCTGCCATCTTGGTATGGTGATTGTAATCGCCGGTTTTGGACTTGGACAGATGCAAAAAGAAGAATATACCGTATACGGCGTCCCCGGACAGACAAAGGAAGTGGGTGATACAGGGTATGAGCTCTCAATAGATGAATTTGAAGTAAAGCTCCGTGAGGACGGTACGGTGGACCAGTATACATCAGTTTTGACTATGACAGATACGTACAGCGGAAAAAGCAACACAGGTGAAGCAAGCGTGAACCATCCACTTTCCGTTTTTGGCATGAAGCTCTACCAGAATTCAACGGGCTGGGCTGCTACACTTGACGTATACAAAGATGGTGAAAAGATACAGGAGGAGCTGCTTTGCGCCGGAGAATATGCTTTTGTAGAAAATACAGGCGGGCTTTCTGTGGGCTTGAACGCATTTTACCCAGACTTTGTTGAGGATGAAAATGGGCATCCGATGACCCTTTCCTCAGAACTTAAGAATCCGGGATATTTATATTCGATTTATTACCAGAACCAGATCGTGGGTATGAATGTATTGACTGAGGGTGAGAAAATCACGGTGGAAGATTATGAGTTTATCTTCAGAAATCCACAACAGTACACATTGATACAGGTGAAACATGATCCCTTTACTCCGCTTACTGCAATTGGAGGGCTGATCATATTATGTTCCCTGATACTTGCGTTTTATGTCCATCCGAAAGAATTATGGGCAGTAAAGGAAAAGGATGGAGTTTGGCGTGTGGGGGCGAAAAGCAGAAAGTCTGGAGAAATGTATATAGAAGAGATTAAAAAAATTTGGGATACCCTTGAAAAGGAGGAAAGCGTCCGTGGGAAGTGAGCAGTTTTTAAAAATTGAAAATACGCTATTTACTGCAGTGATGTTGTTATATCTGGCTGCAATGGTACTTTACTTTATTTTTTTGGTAATTAAACATGTGAAAGCAGGAAAGATTGCCGGCTATGTGATGGTCATAGGATTTGTCCTTCATACAGCTGCCTTGGTTACAAGAGGAATCGGTGCCGGAAGGCTTCCGCTTACCAATCAGTATGAATTTGCTACAAGCTTTGCATGGGGCATTAGTTTGTGCTTTTTGATGTTTCTTTGGAAATATCATTTTCAGGCACTGGGGGCATTCGTTACTCCTGTTATATTTCTTTTGATCGGATATGCAGCCATGCAGAGCCGGGAGGTGCGGGAATTGATGCCTGCGCTGAGAAGCAACTGGCTGGGAATCCACGTGTCCACTGCCATACTTTCTTATGGTGCATTCGGCGTATCTTTCGCAGTTTCTTTGATGTTTCTGATGAGGCAGAAGATGAAAGACAATGTGTTCTGGCAGGAACACATTCCGGAAGAGCAGAAGCTTGACATGATCAGTTACCGCGCCGTTTCACTGGGATTTCTTTTTCTTACTTTTGTTATTATCACAGGAGCAATCTGGGCAGAACGCGCCTGGGGTAGTTACTGGTCATGGGATCCGAAGGAGACATGGTCGCTGATCACTTGGATCATCTATGCACTTTATCTTCATCTGCGTATATCCAAAGGTTGGAAAAACAAAAGTGCCGCCATGTTTGCTGTGATCGGTTTTATCTGCGTGATTTTTACGTACATCGGTGTCAATACGCTTATACCGGGCATTCACAGTTATGCGTGATTCTGCCTTGCTATGAGTGAGCCTATGTTTATCTGAGAAGAAAGGATAGTGCAGCATGTATATAATTGTATGCTGCAGCGCTGTCCCTCGTAAATTGCCCGTCGTATTCAAAATAAGTAATCTTTGAAGCAGAGTTATCTTTAAAAGTGGGTGAGAAGATCTCTTCCGGCTGCGGAAGGAATCGCCCGCTTTTTTTGATATAACAGTTGCAGGCTTTTGCCGGCTCACGATATTGCTTATCTACGTACTGGGCAACACTTTTGTGGATCGCCTGATCTTCCATGGGAAGATAATAATAGTGCTTCCAATCCGGGAAAAAATGGTATAGTGTTCCCTCAAAATAAGGAATGGTCAGTGTACCCGTATGGCAGGATGCATCCAGCCGGAACGTATCTGTCATGGAAAACTCCGACGGTACTTCATGGGTGAGGCGAAATGTTATTTTGATGTCAGAAATACTTTCTGAAACGAGGGTGATATTACTGATCTCTCCGCGAAACAGCGGAAGATAGGCAGACAGTTTTAATAGGTGTGTCATACCTATCATGTCATCATGGTTATGGAGCAAGAGCAGGTCACGCAGGCCTGTGTCCTTTGATACAGCGTATTTATGATAGAGGGTGACCATATGCTTTCCCGTGAGACGATCTTCTCGTTTCCATCCCGCGAGGGGCTCGAGTGACTGCTGGTTCATTTTATCAGTCTGAAGTATTTTTTTCAGAGGCCGGAATTCCCGATACAGGTCCAGCGAAGTATACTGTGGGATCTCGCAGGGAATGTCGTATTTTGCGGCTTTATTCAAAAGAAAAGGGATGTCAAAGGTATCCCCGTTAAAATGGACCAGGGTATGGAAAGACTTTGCGAGGTCGAGAAAGGCTTGTAAAATCAGACATTCTTCCTCAAGAGTCTCCGCAAGAAACTGAGATAAATTCCATTCATTGTCCTTAAGGTAAATTGCACCGATCAAGAAAACCGCAGAAGTATCCGTCAGAAATCCGGTCGTTTCAATGTCAAAAAACAAGATGTCGGAAGGGGTATACCCAAGAATATCACAGTAAAGTTCAAAAGCTGGAAGTGTTTTCTTATATTGAATCATAAAGGGGAATATCTCCATTTCTACATTATCAGCAAAGTTATCATGGACTCGCATAAGTTCTGTTGTAATAGGACTTCATTGAAAGCGTAAGATGTTATTGATGTGGAAAGCCGCTTGAATAAATGAGTTCCTGTTCATCTGTGATAAACAATGCTTCGATCCCGTCAAGGGATTCCACCAGCTCAATTCCGTCCTCTTTGCCGAGTACGAAACAAGTGGTACTTAGCGCATCACCATCCGCAGAGGAATCCGAAAGAATGGTCACACTGTAAAGGTGATTCTGTACAGGCTGTCCTGTCTTTGGCTCTAAAATGTGATGGTAGATCGTGCCGTCTTTTTCGAAGTACCGTTCATACGTGCCGGAAGTGACAACAGATTTTCCGGATACGCAAATCACTGCAGCAGTTTCGGTAGCTGCGCCGAAGGGCTTTCGGATACCGATTTTCCAAGGGCTTTTATCAGGTTTCATGCCTATCGTCAATACGTTCCCGCCGAGATTGATCCAGGCACTTTCAATACCTTCTTTTGTAAGGTACTCTTTCAGACGGTCGGCAATGAAGCCTTTGGCAATACCTCCAAGATCGATCTGTGTCTCAGGATCTGCCAAGGTGACAGTATTACCGGAAACCTGTACATTTTCAAATCCAACATGCTTCGATGCGGCTGTTAATTCATCCTTAGTAGGGATTGTTCCGGGATTGTTCTGGAAATCCCAGAGTGTGACATAGGGGGCTATCGTAATGTCAAATGCGCCGTCAGAGAGATCATAATACTTTCTGGCAAGACGGATGAGGGAAACAGTATCTTCCGATACCGAAACCGGAGTCCCGGCATTGTGGTTGATCTTCCAAACATCGCTTCCTTCTCTGGTACGGCTTAAGAGTGATTCATATTCAGCCATCAGGTCAAAGCATTCTTTCAAAATAGATTCATCCTCAGTACCGTTTAATTTGATTTCTACAACAGTATCAAAATAAAACCCCACATCTGAGATACTCATCTGGCTGGGATTTTTCTGGCATCCGGAAAATAACAGCAGAACGGATGCGAATAAAAAAAAGACTGTGATCCATAAGCTACGACGGTTAAGACAGGTCATAAGTACCGTACTCCTACAATATTTTATCAGTACGCTGAAACGCTGCAGCT
>JALFIB010000161.1 GCA_022776305.1 Lachnospiraceae bacterium | reverse complement strand
TCCATCTCCACCCCCGTTTTTTCTTCCACTTTTACAGTTGAAATAACACGGATCTCCAGATGCTCAGGATCCGTCTCAAAATCAATGGTGCACTTTCGTAGGGCAAGGGGATGGCACATAGGGATCAGCTCCCAGGTACGTTTTGCCGCCATAATGCCTGCTACCCGGGCCACGCCCAGCACATCGCCTTTTTTCACCGTTCTCTGTAATATGGCATCCATGATCTCCCGGTTTACCCGTATGGTTCCCGTAGCCGATGCGGTCCGTACTGTGGCTTCTTTTCCAGACACATCCACCATCACAGCATTTCCTTCTTGGTCAAAATGATTCCATTCTCCTGGCATTTTTTTAGCCTTCCTAGTATAATATAAGTTGTCTGCCATTTCCTGTAAGCTCATAATAAAAAATATACTGCTGGAGCACTCCTTCTATCCCGCGGTATCTTCTTCTGGGAAATCCGCGCTTATAATGCTTTTCCAAAGCCTGACGGATATGGGTATCAATGGGAAATGCCTGCAGATGGTGCAGCGCAAAAAGACAGATGCAATCCGCAACCTTCTCTCCCACGCCAAAGAGTTTCAGCAATTCTTCCTTCGCTTTTTCATACGGCATTTCCCGTATCTGATCCAGATCCACTTCTCCATTTACCACGCTTCTGGCGCTTCTCACCACATATTTGCTCCGATATCCCAGATTGCAGGGCTTTAATGCTTCTTCTTCAAGGGAAACAAAAGCTTCCGGGCCGGGAAAGGTATAATAAACATCTCCTGAATTGTTTTTCTTTTTTTCCCCGTAGTTCCGGCAAAGGTTTTCTATACACTTGCGTATTCTCGGGATATTGTTTTGCTGTGAGATCAAAAAAGAGACGATCATCTCCCAGAGATCCTGATGAAGGATATGCATACCCGACCCATAAGCAGCTGCTTCACGCAAATACGTATCTTTTTGATTAATGCGATCCATATAAGAGCCGTAATCCGTATCAAGGTCAAAATAATCCTTCCAAAAAAGCTCAAACTCTTCATCGGTACAATCAAAAATACACATTCTCCCCTTTTGCTGCAGTTCCAGATATTTTCCGGAAGCAACCACCTGCATCGCCACAGTCATGTCCTCCCCGCTTTCCAGCTGTGTCATACGAAAACACTGCCCGGAGGCACAGATCTGTGAAATATCAAAATTGTCTATTGTCCTCGTGATCATATTTTATTCCTTATGGTTCTCGCATTTTCCCCTGAATGATTCCAAAATACAAAAAAAGATAAAGATAACTGGCTCCAAAAGTGCCCAGTTTTTTCGGCCCCTCTACATATCCCGCTTCTGCATACAAAGGGGAAGCTCCAATCCATTCTCTTCCAACAGTTTCTGGTCTGAAAGGATCTCCATCGGGTCACCGTCACGGATCACTTCTCCGTGGGCCATCAAGATCACCCTGTTGCACGTATCTAACACCATGTCCAAATCATGGCTAGCGATGATTTTCAAATGATTAAACCCATTTAAAATGTGGATCAAGTTTCTCCTGTTCCGCGGATCCAGTGCAATCGATGGTTCATCCATCAAAATAATATCCGGTGACATTGCCAAAATGGTAGCAATGGAAGCCATCTTTTTTTCTCCGCCGGACATTTTATAAATCTGCTTATCCTTCAAGTGCTCAATATGGATCATACTGAGGGCCGCATCTACTTTTTTCTTGACTTCTTCCTCTGACAATCCGTAATTTCTCGGCCCGAAAGCCACATCCTCATATACCGTTGACATAAAAAGCTGGTTGTCGGAATCCTGAAATACGTATCCGATCCTTTCACGTATCTTAGGAAGGACGTTTTTCTCGATTTTCATCTCCTCGACGGAAATTGTCCCCTCATAATTCAAGTTCAGACCCACAAGCAATTTTAACAGTGTGGATTTTCCTACTCCATTGGCTCCGATCAATCCAATGCTGTCGTGTTCATTCGCAGTAAATGTAATATCCTTCAACACCGGATTGGATTTATCATAACCAAAACTCACGTGCTCTAATTTAATATGTATATGGCTCATAATGGCATGTTTCCTTTCTGCATTGTCCGTAATTCCTATATTTTTTATCCTTTCTCTATCGTAACTGTCCAATGCCAGCTACAGATCACTGCCTTTAGACCAGCTTCAGCAGTACAAACGCAGCGGTCCATACCAGAAGATAGATCCAATCCTGCTTTTTTAAATGCTTATCCGCTACATAAGAAAATTCCCCCTGATATCCCCTCAGCGTCATGCTTTCATACACATCCTCAGCCCTGTCCATACTGCGCAGCAGCAGCTGTCCGGCAAGGGATCCCCACACTTTAAAATGGATGCCCTTCTGTCCCGGAGCCCGCAGGGAATATGCCTGGGTGATGCGGTTTGCTTCCCCCAGCAAAACAGTGACATACCGATAGGTTAAAAGGATCTGGGTCACCAGTATAGAAGGTACATGGAGGAGACGC
>JALFIB010000058.1 GCA_022776305.1 Lachnospiraceae bacterium | reverse complement strand
GCGCCCTTTGCAGCCAACCGGATGATAATACCATAAAAAGATTCTAACATAAATGAGGGTAAACGTCCATCGCTTACCCTCATAAAATTCATTGCGTTTTGTTTTCGCTGTAAAGCAAATGCGCTTTCACATCAATTTGATAAAAAGCCGTGTCAGCTCCAGAACTTCGTTCTGTCGCTGTGGGAGCATTCGCCCTCACTGCACTTTACTATATGAGCCGTGTCAGCTCCAGAACTTCGTTCTGTCGCTGTGGGGCATTCGCCCCATTATCCAGTGCTGTGTCCTAGCTACTCGTGAGCAAGCTCCCTCGTCGCTGTGACACAGCACTGTCTAACACGGCTCATTGCTTTATCACATCATTCCCATGTTGGGGTTTGCCGGCATTGCCGGTGCATCTTCTTTGATGTTGCCTACAACGGATTCTGTTGTAAGCAATGTAGACGCTACACTTGTTGCATTCTGCAGTGCGCTTCTTGTTACTTTTGCCGGATCAAGGATACCAGCTTTTACCATATCTACATACTCTTCTTTGTATGCATCAAAGCCTGTACCTACTTCAGACTCGCGTACTTTATTGATGATCACAGCGCCTTCCAGACCTGCGTTTGCTGCAATGTGGAACAGCGGAGCTTCCAGTGCTTTCAGGATGATCTTTGCACCTGTCTTCTCATCTCCGTCCAGTTCATCAGCCAGTTTTGAAACTGTCTTGGAAGCATGGATGTATGCGGATCCGCCGCCTGCGATGATACCTTCTTCTACTGCTGCTTTTGTAGCTGCCAAAGCATCTTCCATACGGAGTTTTGCTTCTTTCATCTCTGTCTCTGTTGCAGCACCTACGCGGATAACTGCCACACCACCGGAGAGTTTTGCAAGACGCTCCTGCAGTTTTTCTTTATCGAATTCAGATTTTGTCTCTTCGATCTGGGATTTGATCTGTGCGATCCTTGTCTGGATAGCATCTTTATCTCCCATACCGTCAACGATAATCGTATTCTCTTTCTGAACTTTAACAGATTTTGCACGTCCAAGCATATCCAGTGTTGCCTCTTTCAGTTCCAGACCAACTTCTTCAGAGATCACACGGCCGCCTGTAAGAATTGCGATATCCTCCAGCATTGCTTTTCTTCTGTCACCATATCCCGGTGCTTTAACGCCTACTACCTGGAATGTACCACGCAGTTTGTTGACGATCAATGTAGTAAGGGCTTCACCCTCAATATCCTCTGCAATGATAAGAAGCTTCTTACCGGACTGAACGATCTGCTCAAGAAGCGGAAGAACTTCCTGAATGTTGCTGATCTTCTTATCTGTGATCAGGATATACGGATCATCCAGAACTGCTTCCATTTTTTCCATATCGGTAGCCATATATGCGGAAATGTATCCTCTGTCAAACTGCATACCTTCTACAAGGTCAAGCTCTGTCTGCATTGTCTTTGACTCTTCAATAGTGATAACACCATCCTGTGATACTTTCTCCATAGCATCTGCTACCAGTTCACCCACTTTTTCATCTCCTGAAGATACAGCTGCCACTCTTGCGATCTGGTCTTTTCCTGTTACCTTCTGGCTCATGGACTTGATTGCTTCTACTGCTGCATCTGTTGCCTTCTTCATACCTTTTCTAAGTACGATAGGATTAGCGCCTGCAGCAAGGTTCTTCATACCTTCATTAACCATTGCCTGAGCGAGGACAGTTGCTGTAGTTGTACCATCACCGGCAACATCGTTTGTCTTAGATGCCACTTCTTTGATCAGCTGAGCTCCCATGTTTTCAAAAGCGTCTTCCAGTTCGATCTCTTTTGCAATGGTAACACCATCATTTGTGATGAGCGGAGAACCGTACTGTTTGTCCAAAACTACGTTTCTTCCTTTCGGTCCTAAAGTTACACGGACAGTGTCTGCCAGTTTATTTACACCACACTCTAAAGCTTTTCTTGCATCAGCGCCAAATTTAATTTCCTTAGCCATCTTAATCTGCCTCCTGTTTTATACTATGGCTCAAGAGCCATGTCTTCATTCTCTTCTATGATGTTGGGGTCATAAACATTTGCCCCCATGATGCCTTCGGATCGTTCTGTGCTTCGCACTCCCACAATCCGAACATCATATGATGTTAAGGTCAAAAGATGCCATACGGATTGTTCCGTGCTTCGCACTCCCACAATCCTGCCCAATATTCGGATATCATGGGGTATACACCCCACTTTTATCCTCATATTTGGGCGGGTCATTAAGTCATATAACCACTCATGTGCAAGCACATCGTGGTTAATGACTTTTGACCCTGGCATCATATTATTCTACAATTGCAAGGATATCGCTCTGCTTTACGATAATGAATTCTTCCTCGCCCAGCTTTACTTCATTTCCTGCGTATTTTGAATAGATAACTTTATCTCCGACTTTCACCTGCATCTTAACTTCTTTTCCGTCAACCATTCCGCCAGGTCCTACAGCAATTACTTCTGCTTCCTGCGGTTTTTCCTGCGTCTTGCTTGTCAGGATAATACCTGATTTTGTTGTCTCTTCTGCTTCAAACTGTTTTAAAACAACTCTGTCTCCTAAAGGTACTAATTTCATATTTAATTCCTCCTTAGATGAATACTCGTCTTAGCTTTTTATTAGCACTCATTTCACTCGAGTGCTAACGAACACTCTTATATTAGTTAAAATATGTAAATATTGCAACTTCTATTACAGCTATATATTTTTATATATTATATATTTTTTTCGTATTTTCTCAAATATACTCTCATTTTCTCATCTATACTATTTTTTTAGATATACAATACAAAAACTGCAGCCTCCATTTCGCAAAGGCTGCAGTTTCCCATCATTTTCACTTATCCTATTCTTTCTTGGTCTTATTATCGTTTCGCTTAACCTGTGGCTCACGAAGTTTAGAGATTCCTGCTTTTCCTGATCTCATTCAACTCGTCGAATACCACATCATTGAGGACTTTAATATAAGTTCCTTTCATTCCTGAGGATCTTGATTCGATCACTCCCGCACTTTCGAATTTGCGGAGCGCATTTACAATAACAGAACGGGTAATGCCCACCCGGTCAGCGATCTTGCTGGCCACCAAAATCCCTTCTGTTCCATCAAGTTCATCAAAAATATGGATGATCGCTTCCATTTCCGAAAATGACAACGTGCTGATAGCGGATTTCACGATCTGAATCTTACGGTTCTCCTCTGCGTTCTCCTCATTTACTGAGCGCATCATCTCAAGTCCCACTACAGTTGTACCATACTCGCTGAGTATGATGTCATCAATCTCGTACTGTGATTCATACTTATACATAAATACGGTTCCCAGACGTTCACCAGCTATGTCGATGGGGTTAATGATTGCCTGATATTTTCTGATATTATCACCCACAAAGCCCAGTGTTTCCAGATTTACATTCTCTTTCGTAGAAAGGACTCCGAGAAGACGTTCATTGAGCATCGGATCAATAAATCCTCCAACTCTGTCAACGATAAGTTCTTTAATCTCCTCTACACCGTCACATAAACCAACGCCTAATACCTTTCCTTTTTTACTGATCACTAAGATGTTAGAATTCAGTATTCCGGTCAGGACATCACAAATATCGTTGAATACAACTTTGCTGGTGTTGTTATTATGTAACAGCTGATTAATTTTTCTGGTTTTGTCCAGTAGTTGAACACTCATTGCGGTCCTCCTTTACACACAAGCCTCTGTCTCGTTATTCTTTATCATAGCACAGAATTTTCAGAAAATCAACGCATTTTGTGTGTATTGGCGCATATCTGTGTGAAATAAGCGCAATTAGTCTTCTTTCCCACAAATATAGCCGCAAGTCTTATCGGCACATACGATTTTGTTGCCTTTTTCGACCATATATCCGCCGCACTGTGGGCACTTTTTCTCCACAGGCTTCTGCCATGACATAAAATCACAATCCGGATTGTTCTCACAGCCGTAATACTTCCTGCCTTTTTTTGTCTTACGGATCACAATGTCTTTTCCGCACTGGGGACAGGCTATGCCGATCTTTTCAAGATATGGCTTCGTATTCCGACAGTCCGGAAATCCGGGACAAGCCAAAAACTTTCCGTGGGGACCGTATTTGACTACCATGTTCCTTCCGCATTCTTCGCATACCACATCGGTCACTTCATCTTCAATGGTGACTTTTTCCAGATTTTTTTCTGCCTCTTTTACTGCTTCATCCAGATCCGGATAAAAGTTTTCTACTACTGTCTTCCAATTGATGGTGCCTTCTCCGATGGAGTCCAAAAGTGATTCCATGTTTGCAGTAAAGCTGACATCAACGATACTGGGGAATGCCTCTTTCATAATAGAATTGACTACTTCCCCAAGCTCTGTCATATATAAATTTTTGTTCTCTTTCGCTACGTATCTCCTTGCGATAATGGTGGTAATGGTAGGAGCATACGTACTGGGGCGCCCAATCCCCTGCTCTTCAAGGGCGCGCACCAAGGAAGCCTCCGTATAATGAGCCGGCGGCTGGGTAAAATGCTGTTTTGCATCCATATCTTTTACAGTCAGTTTCATGCCCGGCTCTATCTTTCCGGTAATCACATTGTTTTCTTCTTTCGCATCCTCACTCTCTGTATAGACAGAACGAAATCCTTCAAATACCACTCTGGAAGCAGATACATGGAAACGGTATCCTGCTGCTCCAATAGAAACGGAAGTGGTTTCATATTTCGCCGGAGCCATCCTGCTGGCTGTAAAACGCTTCCAGATCAGCTGGTATAAGCGGAACAAGTCACGGCTCAGGGAATCTTTCACGCTAAAAGGCGTTCGTGTAATATCAGTAGGACGGATGGCTTCATGTGCATCCTGTATCTTTTTATCTGTTTTCTGTGAAACTGAGCTTTCCGCCACAAAATCCGCGCCATAATGCTCAGAAATATAGGAACGCGCAGCGTGGTCTGCCTCATCGGAAATACGTGTGGAGTCAGTACGCAGGTAAGTGATCAGCGCCGTAGTTCCGCTGCCCTTAAGATCCACACCTTCATACAGCTGCTGTGCAAGACGCATCGTCTTCTGGGTAGAAAAATTCAATGCATTTGCAGCTTCCTGCTGAAGGGTACTTGTGGTAAAGGGAAGAGGGGCTTTTTTCGTACGCTCACCTTTTTTCACTTCTTCTACTGTAAAATCAGCATTTTTCAGTTTTGTTATGATCTCGTCCATCTCTTCTTTCGATGAAACAGTCATTTTTTTATCTTTTCCGTAAAATTTAGCCAGCAGCGGCTTTTTTTCTCCGGATGCCATCAAAGCGGCATCTAACGTCCAGTACTCCTGAGGGATAAATGCATTGATCTCATCTTCCCGGTCTCCGATGATACGGAGGGCTACTGACTGGACACGTCCCGCGCTCAACCCTCTTTTTACTTTCTGCCACAGCAGCGGGCTGATCTTGTAACCCACCATCCTATCCAGCATACGTCTCGTCTGCTGCGCATCCACAAGATCCATATCTATGGCCCGTGCATGCTTTAAAGACTCCCGGACAGCACTCTTTGTGATCTCATTGAACGTAATACGCTTTTGTTTTTTCGGATCCAGCTTCAGCGCCTCAGCCAGATGCCAGGAGATTGCTTCTCCTTCACGGTCAGGGTCCGTTGCAAGATATACCTTGTCTGCTTTTTTCACTGCTTTCCTCAGTGTAGCAAGGATGTCCCCCTTTCCGCGGATCGTGATATACTTAGGCTCATAGCCGTGCTCAACATCAATACCCATCTGGCTTTTGGGCAGATCACGGACATGTCCGTTAGATGCCAGCACTTCATAATTTGATCCCAAAAATTTCTTTATCGTTTTCACTTTTGCAGGTGACTCCACGATCACCAAATACTTCGGCATAGCGATTACCTCCAAAGATTACAATTTCATTCTATCTCCTGCGCCTGTAATAACCGCGCTCTTTTTCTTCAATAAATCCTTTTAATTCCAGCGAGAGCAAGCTTTCACTTAAGCCGGACAAAGACAGCGAAGTAGCTGCCTCAAGCTCCCACAGGCTTTTTGATTGCAAACCGAGACTACTATACACTAATTTCTCTGCAGGTGCAAGCAAAACATCTTCGGATAATTTTTCTTTTTCTTCCTTGTAATCTGGAAAATTTATCTTGATAAAGTCCTCCGCAGACAGCAAAACGCCGGCTCCCTGTGCAATAAGCTCGTTGCATCCCTCACTTAATTCATCTTCCGGACGCCCCGGCACGGCGAAAACCTGCTTCCCTTGTTCTGCCGCAAAATCGGCTGTGATCAGGGATCCACTCTTTTTTCTCGCCTCCACTACCACAACAATGTCCGCCAATCCGCTGATAATACGGTTCCTCATGGGAAAGTGATGGCGCATCGGTTTTGTCCCCGGCGGGAACTCTGATAGCACTCCCCCTTCTTCTGCCAGCCTTGTAATCAGCTTTTCATTCCCGGAGGGATATACCCTGTCTGCGCCGCATCCCAAAACCCCAAAACTAAGCCCCTGGTTTTCAAGAGCCGCCCACTGTGCAGCACCATCGATCCCGTATGCGGCGCCACTGACAATCTGGCCTCCTGCCTGTGTGATCTTCTTGGCAAGGTACTCCGCACGCTCTTTCCCCTGTCTGGTACACATCCTTGCCCCTACTACAGCCACAGTCTTCCTGTCCTCTTTCGGAAGAATCCCCTTGTAAAACAATCCATAAGGCTTTGAAGCTATGTTTTGCAGTCTTTTGGGATATTTCGTATGCTCACAGCTGATAAATTGTATTCCCTGTTCCCTATTTCTATGCAGGATTTCCTCCGGCATTACCGAACGTGCCTGCCTAAGTCTGGCGATCCAGCTACAGCCTCTGTGCTCCAGATGCTCCAGTTCCTCTTTTGAGGCTCTCCAAATCCCTTCCGGATCCTTAAAAATCCGCAACAAAATTTCCTGCTGTGCCCGATACAAACCAGATATGCTGCACAGCCATTCCCAATACGCTTCGCTTATACGACCACCTCTTTTTCTCTTATCCGCATCTGCGTGCTATGTTTTTGTTCTATCCCCATCTGTCACTGCAGTTCCTCCGCAGGCCGATAAAACACAGCCTCACTTAAATGAGCCATTTGCACGGTATCACTGCCATCCAGATCGGCAATGGTACGCGCTACTTTGATCATTTTGTGAAATGCTCTCGCAGTCAGACCTTTCTCTTCATATATCTGGTGCAGCTTTTCTTTTGTCTCTTCATCAAAAATGCAGTAGGTTTCTAAGGAAGAGGAAGACAGTTGGGAGTTGAACCGGAAATTCGTCCCTTTATACCTATCCAGCTGGCGTTTCTGTGCATTTAAAACACGGCTGCGGATTTCTTTCGACGTCTCCTCCGTCCCAGTTTTTGTCAATTCCTCAAATCCCAGCGGGTGGGCTTTCACATGGATATCGATCCTGTCAAGGAGAGGCCTGCTGATCCTGTGGAGATACTGCCTCACTTCCCGCTCTGTGCAGCTGCACTTCCGCCTATCCGGATAATATCCGCATTTGCAAGGATTTCTGGAGGCTACCAACATAAAGTCAGCTGGGAATACGCACTGTGCATGGTTTCTCGATATCCTGATCTCTCCCTCTTCCAGTGGCTGCCGCAAGATCTCCAGCGTCTCTTTTTGGAATTCCGGCAATTCGTCAAGATATAACACACCTCGATGGGCAAGACTGATCTCCCCCGGCCTTGGAACCGCCCCTCCTCCAGCCAAAGCTGCCGAGGATATGGTGTGGTGGGGCATGCGAAAAGGACGCTCATACAAGATTCCTTCCTCGGGAAGGACTCCTGCAACGCTGTGTATCTTAGATACCTCCAGAGCTTCCTCAGTCGTCATCAAAGGCAGGATCCCTGCAATCCTGCTGGCGATCATTGTCTTCCCGGCACCCGGCGGCCCACTGATCAAAATGTTATGCATTCCCGCTGCTGCAATCTCCGCTGCACGCTTCACAATATGCTGTCCTTTAATATCTGAGAAGTCAGGTGTTTTCCTGAGAGAGTCCTCAGAAAATTTTTCTTCTATATTAATAGACATCGTTTTAAGGGGTATCCCTGCACACAAAAAGCTTACCACTTCTTTTAAATGATTTGCACCTAAAACACGTATTCCCTGAATGACAGCACCTTCCTGTAAATTGTCATAAGGAATGATGCAGGTGTGGCAGCCGCCCTGCTTTGCCTCCATGACCATTCCCAAGATGCCCCTGACCGCGCATATCCCACCATCCAGGCTCAATTCCCCTGCAAAAAAGATACCTTCCACTAAATCCTTCGGAATATAACCGTAGGATGACAGCACCGCCACTGCAATGGGAAGATCAAATCCTGCGCCTGCTTTCCGGATATCAGCCGGAGCAAGATTGACCGTGACTTTTTTGGGCATCAGCTTATAACCTGAGTTTTTGATGGCGATCCTGACACGGTCCTGTGCTTCTTTTACCTCTGATGCCAAATAACCTACCATCAAAAACTGCGGAAGCCCATCCGAAACATCTGCTTCTACGGAAACCATCTTGCTTTCTATTCCATAAATAGCTGCAGATTTTGTCCTGCTAAACAAATCACTTTCACCTGAAAACTCTCTGATTTTTTCGTCTCCTTAACACATAACAAAAGTTCATTTTATATTATATGTTGCATTATCATATCATATGAGTATTTATTTTTCAAGAGGTTTCACCATAAAAAGAATAAACTTTTCCTTTTAGGGAATACTAAAATGCGTAGAAATTATATCTTAAAACGTCTATTCAGAACCTCTTAGAATAAGTAAGCAGATTCGTCATGCTTGCATGTAAGAAGATGCTTATCTCATTCGTAAGGTGGCTCGAATAACGTGCATGTACAACACACAGAAGGGGATTGATCCTATGGCAAAAGAAAAATCCAGAAAAAATAATCCAGAAAAAAAGGAACCTGAAAAAGCTGGGGTTCCAACTTTCTCTGATTCCTGTTTTTCAAAAAGTATTTGCTCTGCTACGGACTGCACCGGTTTGATCCCGGCGCTTCCTTCTTCTGAAGAAGAGCTGGAGGCTTACGAAGAAATGTACCAGTTTTGCCTTTCCAATCCGGCAAAGCCATCTGAAAACCCATCCTCTTCATCGGGAAATTAAAATCAGTTCCTATTCCACGCCCTTCTTGGGGCAGATGTCTGCAAGTGTACACCTGTCGCAATGCGGTTTTGTTCTGGCTGTGCAGACGTCTCGTCCGTGATATACTAAGCGATGGCAAAAGTCACTTCCCTCTTCGGGGGGAATGATCTTCCAGAGAGCCATCTCCACTTTTTTCGGTTCTTTTATCCCATCTACCAATCCCATGCGGTTCACAAGGCGGATACAGTGGGTATCTGTAACAATCGCAGGCTTTCCAAATACGTCCCCCATGATCAGGTTCGCACTTTTCCGGCCCACCCCGGGAAGCTTAAGAAGAGCGTCAAAATCATCAGGAACCTTGCTATCGTATTTTTCTTTTAATATACGCATGCATGCACTGATGTCCCGGGCTTTGCTCCTTCCAAGGCCGCAGGGCCTTACGATCTCTTCGATCTCTTCCGGCTCTGCCGCAGCAAGGGCATCCACATCCGGGAATTTTTCATACAGCTTTTCTACCACCACATTTACCCTTGCATCCGTACACTGGGCTGCAAGCCTTACGCTGACCAGCAGTTTCCATGCCTGGTCGTAATCCAGAGTGCACCCTGCATCAGGATACGTTTCTTTTAATTTTTCTATGATCTCTAATGCCAATTCTTTCTTCGTCATCTTTGCTCCTTCATTACAATCCCAAAATAGGAAGGACATCCCACAGATTCTGGATTTCATAATCAATTCTTACTTCTGACCTGTTTTCTTTCTTTTGGGGATTATACCAGCAGCATAAAATACCGGCAACATTGCCGCCCTTCATATCGCTGGTCAAAGAATCGCCTACGATCATAACCTCCCTGCGATCCACAGGTCCAAGTACGCGGAACACGTGGTCAAAAAAACCGATCCCCGGTTTTTCCACACCAATTTCATCTGAAATGAATACACCATCCATGTAATCTCCTAAAGAGGAGTTTTCCAGTTTCTTTCGCTGGGCAAGGGCTGTTCCGTTTGTCACCACATACTGTTTTACCTTGCCTTGAAGGTTTTTACAAAGATTCCTTGCATCATCATTTTCAAAATACACTTCCCCCAGCTTCTTCTGGTAGGACAAATTAAATGCTTCCACATCGCTGCAGGGAATTTCCTCCTGACGGAAAAAAGTACGAAACCGTCCTACCAGCACTTCCTGTTTTGTCAGCTCCCCTCTCTCCAGAGCCTCCCAATAAGATGTGTTGATCTTGGCGTAACGGCTGATCATCTCATCGTCACAATCGTAAAAACCAATTTCCTCCAGGCACCGGAGAATACAAAATTTTTCAGATTTAGAAAAATTCAGCAGCGTCCCGTCCACGTCCCACAATATAGTCTTTATCATTCCCGTACCTCTTACTCTTTTCCGTTAAAGCAGTATGTACAGAGCTTGCAAGGTGAAATTCCGATGGATTCTTCCAGATCATCCAGCCTGTGGTAACGCAGCGTCGTAAAGTTCTGTTCTTTTCGCACTGCCTCCAGCATTTCCTCATACCGCTTGCTGCAGGGGTCTGCATACTCATCCAGCACTTCCTGCGTTACATTTCCTTCCCTTTCTTTGATGATCCTTCGTGTGATCAGGTCCATCTCAGATTTTGAGCGGGAAAAGTTCAAGTATTTACATCCATAGAGCAGCGGCGGGCACGCCGGTCTCACATGGACTTCCTTTGCACCGCTGGCATACAAAAATTCAGTCGTTTCACGGAGCTGGGTACCGCGCACAATAGAATCATCGATCAAAAGCAGCTTTTTGTTCTGGATCAGCGCTTTGACCGGGATCAATTTCATACGTGCAATCAAGTTCCTCTGGCTCTGGTGGGTCGGCATAAAGGATCTCGGCCAGGTAGGCGTATACTTAATAAAGGGCCTTGCATAGGGAATTCCTGATTCATTGGCATACCCGATGGCATGGGCAATACCGGAATCCGGTACACCTGCCACAATATCGGGACTGATAGTTCCTTCGTCCCTCTTGGCCAGCATGCTTCCGCATTTATAACGCATCTCTTCTACATTGACGCCCTCGTAGGAGGAAGTCGGATACCCATAGTACACCCATAAGAAAGAACAGATACGCATTTCTTTTTTCGGTTCACTGAGTGTTTTTACTCCATCCGGATCGATAAAAACGATCTCTGCCGGTCCCAATTCTTTATAATCACTGTAGCCCAGATTGATATAGGCAAAACTCTCAAATGAAACACAGTATGCGTCGTCTTTATGCCCGATCACCAGAGGTGTTCTTCCATACCTGTCTCTGGCTGCATAAAGCCCTTCCTTTGTCATAAGAAGGAGCGTCATGGAACCATCCACAATTTCTTGGACGTACTGGATTCCCTCAACGATGCTGTCCTTTTTACAGATCAAGGAAGCCACCAGTTCTGTGGCATTTACTTGCCCGCTGCTCATCTCCTGAAAATGCGTATTACCGTTTTCATAGACATACCGCAGGAGCTCATCCATATTATTGATCTTTCCCACTGTGGTAATGGCAAAACTGCCCAGATGGGACTGGATCAGAAGAGGCTGTGGCTCATAATCCGAAATACATCCAATCCCCAGATTACCTTCCATCTCCTCTACATCACGCTCAAATTTTGTTCGAAAGGGAGAGTTTTCAATATTGTGAATTGCCCTCTGAAATCCTCTTTCTCCACAGACAGCCATACCGCCGCGTCTCGTTCCCAAGTGTGAATGATAGTCAATTCCGTAAAATAATTCCAATGTACAGTTGTTTTTTGAAGCGACTCCAAAGAATCCACCCATTTTTCTTTTCTCCTTTTTTCATTTACTATTATGCAGGATTGTGGAAGTGCGAAGCACAGAACAATCCGTATGGCACCATTTGATCTTAACATTTTACCACAGAATAACTTTAACATGAACCTCGGGATAGGTAAAGGAATTTTTCCAAGCGTGTCCATCAATACACAAAATGCTTTTATGACAAAACCGAGAAGAACCATTCCATGTTCCCCTGTTCTGCTGCCCCCTCTTTTTTAATGTTTCCCTGTTCTGCAGTGCTCACTTTTTCTTTCGGTTCTTATCTTCTTTCATCCAGCACCTATATTGTGGGGGCTTACATGGAAAATTCTTACTACTTCTATCTGACACGTAGTTTTGGGTAAACTTTACATGTAGAAGTATTCTTGCTTCCAGCTGACATGTCGTTTACTCCATTCTCTACACACGGCGTTTTTCTTTTATAATGAAAAGTGTTTATACGTATAAGAAGTTGCAATTCCTATAATCCTATAACGAAAAAAAGACCTGTAAGGAAATCCTTACAGGTCACACCGTGCGTTAGAGGATTCGAACCCCCGACCTTTTGGTCCGTAGCCAAACGCTCTATCCAGCTGAGCTAAACGCACACGTTTTTTTCAGCATCACCAATTATATACCAGCGTCCTGTATTTGTCAACCACTAAATTTATTTTTATTTGTAATTGTTCAGAGCCAAGCAAATTTCACAAAACAGGTGTAAAATGCTTGCATTTTTAAGACTGTTTTTGAAATTTAATTTGGCGGATACGCCACACCGACGAAATGCGAAGCATTTTGGAGGTTGGCTCTGAATAGTTACTTTTATTTTTACATCTACTAAATCTATTTTTATTTTTCATCCGCAACAGTTCAGCATGAGCCCTCGTGATATGAATGAAATTTGAAACGATTAACTGACCACAGTCTGTATGAATGGAAAACCCAGCCGTGCAAACATCATATCTGCATGGCTGGGTATTGAAGCTTTAGCCAGAATTGCTCTTCTACTGTTTATTTGTACAGGATGATCGGAACTCTTTCTTCCATATTTTCGTATATGATCCTTGCCGCATCTGCCGGAAGGTTCACACAACCATGGGAGCCGCTTGACTTATAAATCTCTCCGCCAAAGGAGCTACGCCACGGTGCATCATGGAGCCCCTGCCCATCGTAAAATGGCATCCAGTACGTAACTTTTTCTTCCCAAGTATCTCCTTTGAGTACTTCAGGGCTCTTTTTGTAGGGAATCTCAAATACACCGGTGATCGTCTCACGTCCGTCTTTGGGAAGTCCGGAGACAATATCCGTTTCAATCACCAGCTCGCCATCCATGTAGAACCACAAATGCTGCTGTGTCAGATTTACTTCCACATAGTTGCCGCAAATGTCATCCCTGCCATTTCGTTTGTAGCCTTTCACAGCATAAACCGGCTCGCGCTCTACTGTGGTATTGGAATAGATATCCTGAATCAGCTGGGCTGCCTCCCCATCTTTGTCCAGCTGGTATCCATAATCACTGGATTCAAAGTGGATCGTACGGCCGTCATGGGTAGTAAAATCCCTTTCATAATACAAAGTATCGTAACGTGCCGCCAGTTCATACACGTAATTGTAAATATCTTCCTCGCAAAGTGTGGCCTCACCCTCTGATATATCCAGCCAGTTCTGGATCACAGACCAATCCAGCACTTCCTTTGTCTCACCGAATACAAGGGAGATATTCGCCTTACAGTAGGAATTGTAGATATTCATCAGGGTATTCATCTCACTGTCGTCCTGCGTCACGGCCGGAAGGAAATAGAAAGACTCCGGCACTTCCAGCGCACTGTCTGACTGGGGACGGCTGTTTGCCACCAGTTTATCCACGTAGTCCTTTACCATCACCTGAAGATCCGCGTCGTCCATCTCGTTTCCGTATACTTCCGGCTGAATATAATACTCTGTGCCATTATACTCCAAGGAAGCATCCACGCTGGCGGTACGGGGCTGGGCGAATTTGGATGCTGTCACATTTTTCAGAAAAACTGTTTCATCAAAAGCAAAGGGAACCTCTATCTCAAACGTATTTCCATCCATCAAGCTGAACAAAAGCCGCAAGTTCTGCTCATGCATACAATTCTCGATCTTGTTAAGCAATTCCCGCTCATCAATGGTGTAACCCATGTCTTCTAAGGTCAATGTCAGGGCCGTTTCGTCCTTCTCCTTAATCTCAAGCTTCGGCGCACTGTAATCCTTTTCCAGAATCAGCAGCACTTCCTTACATGTCATTCCAGTCACATCATATCCATTGATTTTGGTGTTTTCAAAAAAAAGACCGCTGTTTGCCTGTTCATACAAGTAGTATCCCAAGGCCCCAAGGCCTATCACGACCAGACAGAGCAAAACAATAATAGCGATCTTAAGCCCTTTTTTCTTCTTCAACGTTCGTCCCTTACCCTTCTATATATGATCAAAAACTCGTAAAGCTTACCCCAAGCTCTCCTCTCAATAATATTGCACCATTACCAAAAATTAGTCAAGTGGGGGAATCTTAATTTTCTTATAACAAGATGCCAGAATTGTGGGAGTGCGAAGCACGGAACAATCCGTATGGCATCTTTTGACCTTAACATCATAACAAAAGAAAGGCTTTTCCCCCTCCCATGGAAGAAAAGCCCCTGCAGGTCATTCGCTGAAATAAACCAGCATTTCCGTACCTTTTCCAACTTCACTATGCATCTCAATTTTGGCTTCATGCTGGGCAACGATATGTTTTACGATGGCAAGGCCAAGGCCGGTGCCGCCGGTTGATTTAGAGCGGCTCTTGTCCACACGGTAAAAGCGCTCAAACACTCGCTCTTTACTCTCATCCGGAATTCCGATCCCCGTATCTTTCACTGAGAGTACCTTCTGGCCATCCCGGGCAGATACGGTAACATCCACCCTGCCTCCTAATTTGTTATAACGGATGGCATTGTCACAGAGATTAAAAACAACTTCCTCGATCATTTCTTTGTTTCCATGTATCATGCAGCGTTCCCCTTTGCAAAAAATATGGATGCCGTGGCTTTCTGCGTTCAGGCGCAGCATTTCCACACATGTCTGGGCAATATCATACAGGTCAAGCTCGCTGAAGGAATTGTCCGCATGTCCGCCGTCCAGTTCTGAAAGACGGATAATATCATTGATCAGTGTAAGCAGCCGCTTTGAATTCCGATGGATCTCCCGGGCAAACCGCTGCACTTCATTTTCCCCAGCAATTCCTGTCTCGATCAATTCTGCATACCCTGAGATGGAGGTCAAAGGAGTCTTCAGCTCATGGGATACGTTGGCAGTAAACTCCTGACGCATTTTCGCACTTTTGATAATATCCATATGCTGCTGCCGTATGGTGGTGATAAAGGGAACCAGCTCCTCATACGTATCGATCTGGTCAATATTGTCGATATCTTCGGCCATCTTCTCGATGGGGTGTACAATACTTTCCGTAATATACCGTGACATGACAAAGCAGATGAGAAACATCAGAACTGCGATCCCGGCAATCCCCAGCATAGTCCTGTAAAACACACTCCAGATGCTGTCCTCTTCTTTACTGATCCGAAGGATATCCCCGTTTTGGAGACGGACTGCATAATAATACATATCTCGGTTCAGCGTGTCAGAATGGCGTACGGAATACCCCTCACCTTCCTGCTCTGCCTGCTTGATCTCCGGTCGGTCAGAGTGGTTGGTCATAGTCTCCTGCCCAGCCTGGCTGTCATAGATTACCTCTCCCTCTTTGCTTATGGCCGTCACCCTAAGCTCCGGCTGTGGGTTCTCGTAGGATTCCTTCATTTCCTCACCGGAATTTACCATACCACTGATCACCTCAGCATAAGTCCGCATGTCATCTAATATCTGTTCCCTATACATATGATGAAAGATGGCAACCGCCATAAGCAAGGTTGCCACCAAGGTGAGGGATACCGTTACAAGCAAGTATTTATTGATCTTTTTCTTCATGGTCTTAGCTTTCTCCTGTGAGCATGTACCCGACGTTCCGGACTGTTTTAATCATTGCGCCTGCACTTCCCAGCTTTTGCCTCAGTGTTTTAATGTGCATATCAAGGGTTCTGGACTCTCCTTCAAAGTCCGTTCCCCAGACGCGGTCCAGTATCATGTCTCTGGATGCAACGATCCCCGCATTTAAAAGAAGAAGCTTTAGGAGCTCATATTCTTTATATGTAAGCTCGCAGGGGCAGTCATCCACATAAACGGCACGCTTTTCATCATCCATAAAAATCGGCCCCAGCTTGATCATCCGCTCTTCTTCCATCCCGCGGCTTCTGCGCATCAATGCTTTTACTCTTGAGATCAGTTCCATCACCCCAAAAGGCTTCGTGATATAATCATCTGCCCCGATATCAAGGCCTTTTACTTTATCCAGCTCCGTTGTCTTTGCCGTCGCCATAATGATGGGGAGTTTCCTCGTCTCAGCCGTAAAACGAAGCTTTTTCACGATGGACAGCCCATCTTCGTCCGGAAGCATGATGTCAAGCAGTACCATTGCCGGGACTTTTTCTTTCAGCTTTGCGTAAAACGCGGAGGCGCAATCAAAACCCTGCACTTCATAACCGGCATTTTTCAAAGCAAACATTTCGATCTCCCGGATATTTTCATCGTCCTCTACAATATAAATCAAAGCCATTTTCTCTACCTGCTTTCTCTGGAAGCTATCTTCTGACTCCCTATTTCATAACTTTCTGTCTTTTCTTTTAAATTTTATGCCAAAACCATTTTCCTGTCTACAGAAACTATGGATTTTCCTACGTATCCGGACAGGTTCAGATATTGCCCTGCTTTTTTATGAGTGGGCATGCTGCATCCGTGTCCGCATATCTACCTTCGGTGTTCCTTTTACACGCTCCGGCAGCATGTACTGTTCCTTGTACTCTTGGAATCTCTCCATGAAATGTATGTTGTCTTCTTCTTTTAAGGAATTTAAGTATTCATGGCGTCCGTAAACGTCCTTTTCTGCCTGAATCAGGCAGACTGCAATATTGGAACAGTGATCCGCGATACGCTTGTAGCTGGTGGTCAGGTCAGAAAGGATAAATCCCAGCTCGATGGTACAACGTCCCTCTCTCAGCCTGTCGATATGACGCTGTTTCATTTCATCGCCCAGATCATCAATGACCTCTTCCAAAGGCTCCACGTTTTGTGCCAATTGGAAATTCTCTGTTTTCATTGCTTCCATAGAGATACGCACGATTTCTTTCACTGCAGCGGAGAAAACTTCCAATTCACTGACTGCTGCTTCTGAAAATGACAAGTTTTTGTCGTAAATCTCTTTTGCCGCCTGGGCAATATTCACTGCGTGGTCTGAGATTCGTTCAATATCGCCTATACTGTGGAGCAGGACTGAAAGTGTATGGCTGTCTTTCGTCTGCATCTCATTTTTTGCCACCTGTACAAGGTACGTCCCGAGGCGGTCTTCATATTTGTCGACCACATCCTCTTCTTCCCCTACCTGAACTACTTTATCTTCAGAATACGTATCCAGCTGTGTGATTGCCGTATCAAGGGCATTGATGGTAATTTCAGCCATATGGGAACATGCAATACGGCAATGTTCCATGGCAAGAGCCGGATTGTCCAAGAAACGGTCATCCAGAGCTTCCAGGCCTTTTAAGGATCCTTCCAAAGTACGTTCCTCTGTCTTCTTATCCCGTACCGTAAGCATGGCAAGCTTCACCAGCAAGCCATGGAATGGAAGCCATAACAGTGTGGCTGCTACGTTAAAGGCCGTATGCACCACAGCAATGCCTGCCGCATTTGCCGGTCCAGATAAAAATTCAAAATGCACAAAGGAATTTAAGGTGTAGAAAATGATCATAAATACAACAGTACCGATCAAGTTGAAATACAGATGGACAAATGCTGTACGCTTTGCATTTTTCTTTGCACCGATGGCGGACAAAAGCGCCGTCACACAGGTACCGATATTCTGTCCCATAATAATCGGAATGGCAGATCCGTAAGACACAGCCCCCGTCACGCAAAGCGCCTGCAAGATACCTACGGAAGCGGAGGAACTCTGGATCACCGCCGTCAGGACCGCACCAATCATCATGCCAAGCAGAGGATTTTCAAACAGAATAAACAGATTCGTAAACTCAGGCACATTCGCCAGAGGTTTCACCGCCCCGCTCATGGTTTCCATACCGAACATCAGGACCGCAAATCCGATCATAATGGAACCGGCATCTTTTTTCTTCTCCTTTTTTGAGAACAAGATCATGGCCACACCGATGATGGCGAGGATCGGTGAGAAGGAGCTTGGCTTCAGCATACGGATGAAAAAGCTGTTTCCTTCAATACCGGAAAGGCTCAGGATCCACGAAGTAATGGTGGTACCGATATTAGCTCCCATGATGATACCAACTGCTCTTTGCAGTGTCATGATCCCTGAGTTTACAAAACCTACTGCCATAACGGTAGTCGCGGAAGAAGACTGGATCACGGCTGTCACACCTGCGCCCAGCAGTACCCCCCGCAGAGTACTTGAAGTAAGCTTTTCAAGTATCTTTTCCAATCGCCCTCCGGATGCTTTGGAAAGCCCTTCGCCCATCACGTGCATTCCGTATAAAAATAATGCAAGACCTCCAATCATAGTAAATACACTAAAAATATCCATACGTTTTCCTCCAGTGCCGCCCCTTTGCGGCTGTTTTGCATGACGGCTGCGCCGTCTTTTGTAAAACTGCGGTAAAATTCATGCAACAGTATATCGGAAGAAAGTAAAATCTGTAGACGTTTTATGTAAAATCTATGTAAAATGAGGTCTTGCAATTATTTTTCGGCATTTTGCTGTTCTTCTGCCGGAATACCAACCTGTTTTTCTGTAGTATTTTTCCTGTATTTCTTATTTGTCAGCAGATAACCGGCACAGAGTGAAGTCAAAGGTGCCACGCTCACCAGCCCCATGCTGCCCACAATGGTGTCCAGAATCTCAGAAGATACGTATTTATAATTTAGAATATTGTACACAGGCGTTCCCTGAGCCATAAATACCATCAGCAAGGTCACATACCCGCCGGAATAGGCCAAAAGCAAAGTGGTTGTCATGGTTCCCATGGCAGCGCGGCCCACGTTCATACCGGAGTGTGCTGCTTCCTTCCATCCGATATCCGGCTTTTTACAGATTACTTCCCAGACCGCTGAGGTAATATCCACGGAAAGATCCATGACGGCTCCAGATGCTCCAATAAAAATACTTGCCATAAAGATCTTCGTCAGATTCAAGTCTGCGTAGCCGCTGTAGAGCAGACTCTCGGAATAAGGCATGATGGCACCATGGATCTTAAATAAGGAGGAAAAAACTGTACCCATCAATGCAGTAACAAGAAGCCCCGCCATTGCGCCACATACGGCCGCTGCCGTCCGGCGTTCAAACCCGTACACCAAGGATATGATCACAACAGTAAGTACCCCTGTGATCAGGATTCCCGTTATGATGGGATCATATCCATTTAAATACATGGGAACCAGAATCTTCCAGATCATCAATACTGTGATAACGAAGGACAGGATCGCACGGATCCCTGTCTTTCCCGCAATCAGGATCAATACCAGAATAAAGATCCCCGCCAGCAAGATCTCTACAGGAATACGGTAATGGTCGATCATATTGACCGACAAGATTTCGTTCCCATCATAGCTGACCACCACTTGGGCTTTATCCCCCACTGCGAACAGCTTGTCATTTTCCAGTGATCCATTAAGCATGTTAAAGGCATCTGTCTCTCGTCCTTGAAACCTGCCTCCCAAAAGTTTTACCAGACAGGATTGTTCTCCGCTTTTGATCAGCCCCGTATCAATTATATTCTCATCATTTGTTTCCAGAACCAGCGCGGCACATCTGTCCTTTCCCTGATAGATCACCGCATCTTCATACCCTGTAGGGATCACCAGAAGGATGAGGAATAGGAGAAATGATACGTATACAGAGGACATTTCCCGCGTACACAATTTTTGTTTTAATTTCTTTCCCATTTTTTCTACACAAAAAGGCTGCCGCAAAACTATTTTGTGGTACCCACCATTCTCCTGCAGCAGCCTCTTCGAAATCCTTTTCCGAATCTTTATATTTCTTTACTGAACACCAAGCAGTGTAGCCATCTTTGTATAGATTTCTGTGTTGTCATAGTAACCTTCAAAGAGTTCCTGTCCATTTCCTTTTGCAAAAACTGCTACCGGAAGGCCTGTATGTGCATAGGATGCAAAATTGATACCGCTCTTGTTGTTCAGGATATGTGTGATCGTTACCGTAAGGGGTTCATAGCTTCCGTACAGAACGTACTCTTCCTGACCGATCTCTTCTTCCCCTGTCCTGCTCATAGTAGTCTCATATGCAGCTTTCAGCTTATCATATTCATACTGTGTCATAACAAGGCTTCCTGTATCCTCAGATTCCGGATGCTTGTCAGCACTGTCCATCGTTGCTTCCGTTTCAACCTGCCCTTCTGTCGGCGGAACCAGTCCGAACAGTTCTGTGATGTCTGCCATTACTGTGTCAAAATCTGTTCCTTCTTCTTTGTATTTTGCTACGTAATCAGAATCATATTTTGCATAAGAAAGCTTCTGGCTATCCATGTTGGAAAGGAAAGTATCGTAATCTGTTCCTGCGTATCCGATGGTAAGTCCGCCGGTCTCATGGTCACCTGTTACAAGGATCAATGTCTCTTCCGGATGCTCATTGTAAAACTCCACTGCTTTGTCTACAGCATTGTCAAGAGCGATGGTATCTGCAATTGTGGATCCTGCATCGTTTGCATGGCAGGCCCAGTCAATCTTTCCGCCTTCTACCATCATGAAGAAGCCCTTCTCATTATCCAGCACTTCAATGCCTTTTTCAACGAAATCAGCAAGTGCCCATTCCTCTTCTGCCCTGTCATTTTCATAGGAGCATGCATCACTGTCTGCCAGTGTTTCAGCGATCACAATGGCCTTGCCGTCCTCTGCAGTAAGTGCTTCTGCTTCTGCCTGTGTTTTGATTACCTTATATCCTGCTTTTTCTGCCAGTGTATAAGAATCTTCTTGATCTTTATTTTCTCCTGTTGTCTGTTTCAGGCCGCCGCCTGCAAAATAATCAAATCCGCTTTCGATCATCTCATTTGAGATCTCATAGTAGCTGTTTCTGCTCACCTGATGTGCATAAAATGCGGCCGGTGTAGCGTGGTTGATGTTAACAGAAGAGATCACTCCGATCTTATATCCCAACTGGTCTTTCAATTTTTCAGTGATCGTCTCGTAAGAAACGGTGCCTGTCTCGTCTACGTTGATGGATCCGCTGTAAGTTTTATGCCCCGTTGCAATGGAGGTTGCAGTGGATGCGGAATCCGGACAGAAGGAAGTGGAATCAAAGGTTGTAGCAGAACCTGCCACAGGGAAATCCATCATAGTCAATCTCTTAGGTCCTGTAAGGATATCAGATTCCGGATCCTGCTCCATAGCGCCAAGATAATCGGATGTAATCTGGATCTGAGGATAACTCATACCGTCTCCGATGAATAAGAATACGTATTTCGGTGCAGCAGCTGTTTCCTCTGCTGCCACAGGAAGTGCCGGTGCCATTGCTCCAAATGATACTGCAGCTGTCAAAAGCCCTGCAGCTGCCTTTGTCATCTTATTTTTTAATTTCATAATTTTTCTCCTCATTGTTTTAGTTCAAGATTGTGAACGAGCTTCGCGAGTTTCGCAATTACCTAATTGTATATAACTTGTTATCTCCTTTCCGGATATAAGATCCGGATCATTTACTGCAGATCTTACTCTGCACCTACCTATGAGAAAACTTCGTAGACCTTTTCACCGTCCCTATGTTTTCCGGTCAGTGAAAACTCCGCCCACTCCGCAATATTGGTGGCATGGTCGCCGATCCGCTCATAATATTTTGCTATCATCAGCAGGTCTAATACCTGGTCACTTGAAAAGTCTCCTACATTGATGTTCAGTGATTTCCTTACTTCAAGAAAAAGATCATCCAGAATATCGTCACTTGCGATCACTTCACGGGCAAGCTCCAGATTGCGGTTGATATAAGCTTCCACACTTTTATTTACCATGTTCATGGTAAATTCTGCCATTTCAGTAATGCGGACTCCCTTTACCGGCACATCGATGCTTCCCGTCTCCATGATCTCGGCAATATCCGTTGCCTGATCACCGATACGTTCCATATCTGTCACCATTTTCAGTGCGGCAGAAATTCTTCGAAGATCCGTTGCCACCGGCTGCTGTCTCAGCAAAAGCTGGATGCAGATGGCTTCCACAGAATGTTCCTTCGTATCGATCTCTTTTTCCAGCGCATCGATCTCTTTTACCTGCTCTTCGCGCAGCTCGTCGGAAATCAAAAGACGGTATGTTTTCATGATCGCCTGTTCGCAAAGCATACCAAGCTCCAATACTTCATTTTTCAGCTGTGCCAGCTTTTCTGTATAAAGCTCCCTCATATCAGCCAAACCTCCCTGTTATATACTCTTCTGTTTTCTTGTTCTTAGGCATAGAAAACAGAGTCATGGTATCATCGTATTCAATCACTTCTCCCAGAAGGAAAAAGGCTGTTTTATCTGAGATACGTGCTGCCTGCTGCATGTTATGGGTCACCATAACGATGGTATACTTTTCTTTCAATTCCACTGCCAGATCCTCGATTCTGGACGTGGAAATAGGGTCAAGGGCTGAAGTAGGCTCGTCCATCAGAAGGACTTCCGGCTCTACGGCAAGTGCCCTTGCGATACATAACCTCTGCTGCTGCCCACCGGATAAACCAAGGGCGCTTTTTTTGAGACGGTCTTTTACCTCGTCCCAGATGGCAGCATCCTTCAAGGCCTTTTCCACGATCTCATCCAGCTTTGCTTTTGCGTGGATCCCGTGTGTCCTTGGACCGTAGGCAATATTATCATAAATGCTCATGGGGAAAGGGTTCGGTTTCTGGAATACCATGCCGACGCGCTTGCGCAGCAGGTTAACATCCATATCCCCGTAAATGTCTTCCCCATCCAGAGTCAATTCTCCTGTGATCCGGCATCCCGGGACAAGGTCATTCATCCGGTTCAATGATTTCAGCAGTGTGGATTTCCCGCAGCCGCTGGGACCAATGAATGCAGTGATCTTGTTGGCAGGAATCTCAAGATTGATATTTTTCAAAGCATGAAAATCACCGTAATGTAAATCTGTATTTTTAATATCTATTTTTCCCATCTTCTTTTAACCTCTTCCCTTCGTCAATCCCCTTGCGCACAGTGTGGAAATACTGTTGAGTACCAGTACGAATACCAGAAGTACCACTGCCGTAGCATAGGCCTGATCCATATAAAGTCCCTCGCTGGAGAGCACATACATATGTACCGCCAGCGTTCTTCCGGAGCCAAACAAGCTGGAAGGGATCTTTGCAACAGAACCTGCTGTATACAAAAGAGCTGCCGTCTCTCCCACGATCCTGCCTGTTGCCAATACCACGCCGGATAAAATTCCGGGAATTGCCGTGGGCAATACTACTTTAAAGATTGTCCTGAGTTTTCCGGCTCCTACTCCGAAGGATGCTTCCCGATAGGAATCCGGCACACTGATCAGCGCTTCCTCTGTGGTACGGATGATCAATGGCAGGATCATAATCACCAGAGTCATGGCACCGGAAAGCAGGGAATATCCCCATTTAAGGGCTGTGCTGAAAAACAAAAGACCGAACAATCCGTAAATAATAGAGGGGATACCCTGCAGCGTCTCTGCCGTGATACGGATCAGTTTTACCAGACGGCTTCCTTTTTTCGCATATTCCACCAGATAGATCGCAGAAAAAATCCCGAGGGGAACAGCGATCAGAAGAGCCACCGCCGTTATAACCAGCGTATTGACCAGAGCAGGCATCAAGGATACGTTGTCAGAGTTATAAGTAAATGAGAATAATTCCGGTGTAAGGTGGCGCACACCTTTCACTACGATGAAGCCTACCAAGAAAAGGAGTACCGCCATGGTCAGCAATGCCGCAAACCAGACGAGGCAGGACACCATTGCAGAAAAAGGATGGTGTATCCAAAGATTTTTCAAGGCGATTACCTTTTCCTTACTATGATTTTCTTTCTTTTGTTGTGTTTTTATTTCTTTATTCATAAGCTGATCTCCGTTTCAAAGCCGATACACAGAGATTGATGATCAAAATAAATACAAACAGTACCACACCTGTGGCGATCAACGCTTCCCTATGGAGGTCAGCAGCGTAGCCCATCTCCATAACGATGTTGGCCGTCATGGTACGAAGTCCTTTCATCAGTCCCTGCGGCATCCATGTCTGGTTTCCTGCCACCATGATCACTGCCATAGTTTCTCCGATGGAGCGGCCGATTCCTAGTACGATTCCTGCGATCACGCCGGATTTGGCAGCCGGAATCACAGTCATAAATACACTTCTTTCATGGGTAGCTCCCAGTGCCAGTGCTCCTTCATAATAAGACGAGGGAACACTGCGCAACGCCGGTTCTACCACTCCTGTGACAGTAGGCAGGATCATAATGCCCAGCAAAATCGAAGCTGTAAGCATGGTACTGCCATCATGTCCGGTCAAATCCCGCATCAGCGGTACGATCATGACCAAGCCAAAGAACCCGTATACGACAGACGGGATCCCCGCCATCAGATTCACCATTGCTTTTAAAATGGGATACAGCTTTTTCGGACAGTAAAATGCCAGAAAGATGGCTGTCAAAAGTGCGGTCGGAACTCCGATGATGATGGAGCCCGCAGTAACGTAAATACTGCCGAGGATAAACGGCAGGATGCCGTATAAATTATTTGACGGTTTCCATTTCTGCCCAAACAGGAATTTCGCCAGACCAATCTCTTTCATCGCCGGAATTCCGTTTGCAAACAGGAAAATACAGATCAGTGCAACTGCAAGCACGGATGCGCAGGCTGCTACGAGAAAAACTATCTGCATAAACCGTTCTTGAAATTTTTTTGTCATTCGTCATCCCCCTGACTTCACACCGCCCCTTGGTACCATGTGCCCTAGAGACGGTATGCATTCTGTCCTTTCCCTACGAAAGTTTTATCTCACTGCAGAATTCCTTACTGAAGTTCTTCCCAAGTTGTGATGTTTCCAACGTAAATGTCTTTTACCTGCTCGCTGGTCAGTTCTGTGATACCGCTTTCATTGTTTACGATCACTGCGATTCCATCCTGAGCAATTACTGTCGGTGTAAGGCCTGCTTCCAGTTCGCTGTCTTTCAGTTCGCGAGATGCCATACCGATATCGCAAAGGCCGTCGATGGCAGATGTCATACCTGTGGTAGAATCGCTCTGCTGTACTTCGATCTCAACTTTATCATTGACTGCGCCATAAGCTTCAGCAAGTTTTTCCATAACCGGTGTAACAGAAGAAGAACCAGCAACTACTACTTTGCCCTCTACTTCTCCGCCTTCAAATGGTGCCGGCTCTCCAACGGAAATGTAACCTTCCTCTTCGATCACTGCCTGACCTTCTTCACTCATTATGTAAGCAATAAAATCTGCTGCTGCGTCGCTTACTTCTGCTGTGGTTGCAATGTTGAAAGGACGTACTACTTTGTACTCTCCTGCAACAATATTCTCTGCTGTTGCCTCTGCACCGTCGATCTTCACTGCTGTAACAGTATCGTTAAGAGAACCAAGAGAAATGTAACCGATTGCGTTTACATCTCCTTCTACAGTGCTGAGCATAACGGAGGTACTGTTTGTGATCTTAGCTGCTTCTGTAGTATTGTCAATCTTATTTCCGTCTGCATCCTTTTCCTCTACTCCAAACAGTTCAATGAATGCTCCTCTTGTACCTGATCCCTCTTCTCTGGAGCAGATCGTAATATCACCCTCTGCTGCTGCCATTGCAGTCATTCCCATACTCATTGTCATCATTGCTGCCATTGCCATTGCTACTGCTTTTTTCATATTCTTTCTCCTTTTCTTCGCGCATGATTCATTCTTCTTGCTTCTTTTTTCTTCTCATTGTTTCTTGTTTTTTCATAGTTTTACTTTTTTCCATATTCAGTTTTCTTCTTTTCTGCGCGATCTCCTGCAACAAGACACATACCTTTTCTGTATCCGTTACGTCAGTCATTTTACGTTTGGAATGTAAAATGCAAAACCAGCAAAAAGTAAAGGGCAGGTAAATTCAGGGTAATGAAAAAGAAGCGATTGTAAAGAACCGCTTCCTTTTCCTGTTTCTTGTATTTAATTATTTCAAGTACGCCACCGGCGTACATGCCACGAAACGCGCACGCCGAAAGAGCTTTTATCTTATTCTTCTGTGTAGCCCCCAAATATCTGCGCAATAGGCGAATCTGCGGAAAGGACCACCGTCTTCTCATCACCTGTCATGGAAGAACGGAGTGCGTCCAGACTTCTTACAAAAGAATAGAATTCCGTCTTCTCTTCTGTATCATACGCCTCGGAAAGAATCCTCATATACTCAGCCTCGCCCTCTGCGATGAGGATCTCTGCCTGTTTCTCCGCCTCAGAAATGCTGATAGCCACTTCTTTATCCGTAGTATTGCGGATCACCTGTGCCTCAGAATTTCCCTCTGCCGTATATGTAGCCGCAATGTTGTCGCGCTCAGAGATCATCCGCTCGTACACAGCCGCTTTATTATCCTCCGGCAAGTCAAGCTGTTTTGTCTCAAACATTAAAAGCTCGATCCCGTACTGTTCCATGCTGGCATCGATCCGCTCCATCACCATGGCGGAGAGCTCCCCGTCACGGCTTGTGATCACCTCATCCTGATTCATGCTGCTGATGGCATTTTTTAATGCATTGTAAACAGAAGTGTTGATCCTGCTTTCTGCATTTGTGGTAGAACCGTTTAAAGTCTGGGCAAATCTCATGGGATCCGAGATCCTCCACAAAACGTAACTGTCGGTGATCATGGTCTTTTTATCCCGGGTAATTACCTCCGACGGTACCAGATCGTATAAGAGCGTCTGCTTTGGATACGTATCTGTGGTCTGTACAAAAGGAATCTTCATGGAGACGCCCGGCTGGTCCACCACTTTACTGATACGCCCAAACTGGCGTACCAGCGTATATTCATCTTCTGCTGTTACTACCACGGAGGAACCGAGAATACCCAGCAAAACAACTACAATAAGGACTGCTGCTATTTTTTTCTTCATATCCCTCTCCTCCTATTCCTGTACAGTATCCTGCAGGGCATTCCCTGTTCCAAGAGAGCTGCCTGCTCCATCCGTATTGCTGCTGCCGGTTCCATCGGTGAAAGAATCAAGGGGGAGAACCTTCTGGATCTGCCCGGAACCGTCATCAATGACCACTTTCAGCCCCGGAAGGACATCTTCCATCGCCTCATAGAACATACGCTGCTTTGTGACCGTGGGATTCTTTTCATATTCCTCATACATCGCCTGAAATCTTGCCACCTGAGCCTCTGCCTCGTTGATCCTTGTCTGTTTCTGTGCCTCAGCATCCTGAACGATCTCATCTGCCTGAGCTTCTGCCGCCGGAAGCTTTTCATTGCGGTATTTGTTGGCATTGTTCAGTGCCGTCTCTTTCCCCTGCTTTGCCGTCTCTACCGCTTTAAATGCTTTCATGATCTCCGCTGTGGGCGGTTCAGAATCCTGAATGGAAATATTGACAAGGGAAAGTCCAATGTCCTGCTTGTCCAGCTTATCAAGGATCATATCTTTGATAGTAGACTGTATCTCGCTTTTTCCTGTAGTCAGAACACTGTCCACATCGTAACTTCCAATGACGGTACGGATACTGCTCTGGGCTATATTTTTCAAGATTTCTTCCGGCACCTGAGACGTATATAAGTATTTCACTGGATCGGAGATCCTGTATTCCACGAAAAAGTCCACATCAATAAAATTGTAATCCGATGTGATCATCACCGCTTCTGAGTCAATGGTTTCGTTTGTCTCAATGTCATAGCCGATGGGGAATCCCTGAATGGTCGTATTGACTTTTTCCACTTGCTGGATCAGGGGAATTTTAAAATGAAGCCCCTTCTCCGAAACAGTCTTAGCTTTTCCAAGAGTTACCACCACTGCTTCCTCCTGCTCCTCAATCTGGTACCACATCCCATTGCCCAGCATGAATACTGCAACCAGCAGTAATACTGCTGCGCCAATGTACATGGCACGCTTCAGCAATTTTTCCTTATCTACCTTTTTCTCCATTTGTTCCTCCTATCTCCTCTTTATTGCCTCGGCCAGCAACCGGATATACTCCGGATCCGTACCGCAGCATCCTCCTACCAGCTGTGCCCCGCGCTCTATGAGTTTTTCCATGGATGATGCGAAACGCTCCGGAGACATGTTGTAATGGGCCACCCCATTTTCGTCAATATCCGGCATTCCTGCATTAGGTTTAGCGAGAATGGGGACTTTTGCCACTGCTTTCATGGCTCCGATTACCGCTTCCAGCTGATCCGGCCCTACGGAACAATTCAGTCCCACAGCTGCCGCACCCATTTCCTGAAGGGTCTCTACCATCTCAACGGCATTCCCCCCGTACATGGTGCTTCCGTCAGCCTCCAAAGTAAGGGAACACATAACTGGAAGATCGCAGACATCCTGTGCGGCATCCAGCACCACAAGAGTCTCTTCCACATCCAGCATCGTCTCCGCCACGATCAGGTCTGCCCCAGCTTCTGCCAAGATCCCGATCTGTTCCCGATATACGTCATACAGCTCCTGATATGAGATCTCTCCTCTCGGCTCCAGCATCTTTCCTGTAGTAGTCACATCTCCGGCTACGTATACACGGCCATCGGCTGCCTCCTTTGATAAAGCAAGCAGCTTTGTGTTCAGCTCCTCCAGGCGGCCTTCCAAACCGTGCATGGATAAACTGATCCGATTCGCAGAGAAAGTGGGCGCGTATATGATCTGGCTTCCAGCCTCTATATAAGCTTTTTGCAGCTGTTTGATCACTTCCGGATGCTCTAACACCCAAAGCTCTGCGCATACGCCCACGGGCATTCCTGCTTTTTTCAAATTAGATCCCGTAGCTCCGTCAAGCAAAACTGGACCTTTTTGTACCAATTCCTGAAATTCTTTTTTCGTCATGTTCCTTTCTCCTCCAGCTGTCTTCTTATGGGGTATTGTACTTTGTTTCTCTCTAATACGCAAGGAAATCTTGGTTTTACATCGCTCCCAAAGAGCGCTCTTGGATCAGGACGCAGGACTCCTCTTTCGCTTTCGAGCAGGCAGAAAGTGTATAGTTGTCCGTTTTTTTAAGGTAAAACCACAGTTCTCCCAGTTTCACCGGCCTGCATTCCCCTGCCATCATATATATCGGAAGGAAAGAAGATAAATTTACGCGATTCATGCCGTAGGCTAAGCCTCTGCCATCCCACTTTACAAAACTTTCTTTGGCAGACCAAAGGATATGGAGCTGCTCTTTCCGCTCTTCCTCTGCCAGCTTCTGCAAAATATCCCATTCTTCCTCATGACAGACTTTTCTGGCAAGGTTTTCCCTGTATTCAAATTTTTTTTCAATGTCAATTCCATTTTCTGCAATACCGACAATGCATGCACAGGCATTGTCACAGTGACTGAGATTAAATTTAATCTCCGGGTGGGAAAGGCTGCAGGGTTTTCCGCTCTTATTCAAAGAAAATGAGAGCTCGTCCAAAGAAATCCCTGCTTCTTTTTGAAGTGCAAAGTCAAGCAGCATACGCGCCAAAATGCGTTCTCTCCTTTTTTCCCATTTCATCCCTTCCGCAGGGACCTCTTCTAATTGAGGCAGGAGCGTCTTTCCACGCTCCTGAAGAATCCGGTTTTCTATTGTCCCGTCATATTCACATATATAGATCATGGTTCTTCCTTTATTTCACACTTTATTTCTTATGATTCTACCATAGAAATACGGAGTTTTTCCAGTGCCCTTTTTTCAAGGCGGGATACATAAGAGCGGCTGATCCCAAGGCTAGAAGCGATCTCCCTCTGGGTCTTCTCTTCCATCCCGCAAAGCCCGTATCTTTTACAGATGATCAGCCATTCTCTTTCATTCAGCACTTCTCGGATACATCCCCGCAGCTTTCCGATATTTTTCTGTAATTCCAAATTTTCAACCACATCTACCGGCTCACTTTCCAACACATCCATGAGCCGCAATTCACGCCCCTCTTGATCTGTTCCTATTTTTTCATACATGGATATCTCCCGCGTCAGTTTTTTGCGGGAACGCAGCATCATGAGCAGTTCATTTTCAATACATCGCGCCGCATAAGTGGCAAGCCTGCTGTTTTTGTCACTGTCAAAGGTCATAACCGCTTTGATCAATCCGATAATCCCGATGGAGATCAAATCCTCCGTGTCATACTCCGGTGCCTGATATTTTTTTGCGATATGTGCTACCAATCGCAAATTGTGCTCGATCAGCGTGTTTCTGGCTGCCGTATCTCCTTCCTTATACCTTTCCAGATAGTACCTCTCATCCTCAGGAGAAAGCGGCTTTTTAAATGTTTTCAAAAAAAGCACCTCTAAGCGGTTTTATGTTATCTTATGCCTAGATCCGCTTAAAAGTGCTTTTCCATATTATTTTCCGAGATATGCTGCCCGGACTTTTTCATCTGCCAAAAGCTCCTGGCCGCTTCCTTTCATGGTAATATTTCCTGTCTCCATAACGTAACCGATGTCTGCTGTCCGAAGGGCCATATTGGCATTCTGCTCGATCAGCAGGATCGTCACACCCTGCTTGTTGATCTCCTTGATGATATCAAAGATCCCTTTTACAATAAGAGGAGCCAGGCCGAGGGAAGGCTCATCCATCATGATCAGCTTTGGCCGGCTCATCAGGGCACGTGCCACCGCCAGCATCTGCTGCTCGCCTCCGGAAAGGGTACCGCCTGCCTGCCAGTGGCGTTCCTTTAATCGTGGGAACAGGTCATATACCCAGTTCAAGTCATCGGTAAGATTATCTTTACGCATATAGGCACCGATCTTCAGGTTTTCCAAAACCGTAAGATCCGGAAAGATCTTCCTGCCCTCCGGTACTAGAGTGATGCCCTTGGAGACGATCACATCAGTGTCCTTTCCCGTAATGTCTTCACCCATAAATTCGATTTTTCCCGCAGAAGGTTTTACCAGAGATACGATAGAGCGCAGCGTCGTTGATTTTCCCGCTCCGTTGGCACCGATCAAAGTGACAATGCTCTTTTCCGGTACTTCAAAACTGATACCCTTCACCGCTTCGATACCGCCATAATTTACTTTCAGATCATTTACTTTAAGCATCTTCACTCACCCCCAGATACGCATCAATTACACGCGGATTGTTCTGCACTTCTTCCGGTGTGCCATGGGCCAGCAGTTTACCAAAGTCCAATACGTAAACACGGTCTGAGATCTGCATGACAAGATCCATGTGGTGTTCGATCATAAAAATAGTCAGATGGTATTCATCGCGGATCTGGCGGATAAAATCAGTCAGGTCCTGCGTTTCCTGCGGGTTCATTCCGGCTGCCGGCTCATCCAGAAGCAAAAGCTTCGGGTTGGTGGCAAGGGCACGGGCGATCTCAAGGCGACGCTGGATACCGTAAGGCAGTGATCCTGCGATCTCGTCTTTCAGATGGGCCAGATTCTGCATTTCCAGCAGCTCCATGGTCTCTTTTCGCATCCGCTCTTCTTCCGCATGGTTCAGACGGAAGGTGGCAGAAAGCAGATTCTGTTTTGCCCTCATATGCTTTGCGATCAAGACATTCTCAAAGACCGTCATGGAAGAAAAAAGGCGGATATTCTGGAAGGTTCTGGCAATACCTGCATATGTGATCTTATCCGGTGTGGGCACGATACGCTTCGTATATTTTCCTACATTTTCCCCTTTATACAGTTTTTTCATTTTTCCACGGGGATAGCTCTCCACCAATTCCTTTCCACAGAAAGAAACGGAACCGTTGGAAGGCTCATAAACGCCTGTGATACAGTTAAAAGCAGTGGTTTTCCCGGCGCCGTTGGGCCCGATCAAAGCAACGATCTCCCCCTCATTTACCTCAAGGGAAAGGTTGTCTACCGCTACCACACCGCCGAACTGCATGGTAATATCATTTACTTGGAGGATATTCTTACTCATGATTTAGCCTCCTTTTTCTTCTTACCAAGATTTTTAAAGAAATTGCAGATCCCGTCTATGGAAAATTCTTTATTTCCCATAATACCTTTTCTTGCGAAAAGTACGATCACCATGATGATAATGGAGAATACTACTTTTCGGAAACCGGTACGGAGCAATGGCACTTTGAAATCACCGATGTACATTTCGGTATCGAGGAAACGAAGCCACCATTCCGAGCATGCGATAAACAGGAAGGATGCGATACAGCTTCCTGTCACAGAGCCCAAACCGCCGATGACCACGATCAGCAGGATCTCATACGTCATGGCTGATTTAAATGTCATGGCCTGAATCGAAGTCTGGTACATAGCCAGAAGGGCACCGCCCACTCCTGCAAAGAAAGACGAAACACAGAATGCCATCCTTTTATGCTTTGCAAGGTTGATTCCCATAGCCTCTGCCGCAATCTCATCATCCCGGATAGCGCGGAAGGCGCGCCCGTAGGAAGAGTTGATCATCAGCACCATAATAGCAATGCAGATGCCGCACACGATGAATGGGAATAATACAGAGGAGAAAGTCGGATATTTGCGGAGCATATTGGAACCGTTTGTAACTACGCCCAGTTTATCCCACTGGAAAAAGGCACGGATGATCTCGGCAAATCCAAGTGTGGCGATAGCAAGGTAATCACTCTTAAGACGCAGTACCGGAAGCCCGATCAGCCATGCAAACACAGCTGCTAAGATTCCCGCAGCCAGGATTCCCACGAATACAGGGACAGAAAACTGAATAATTCCTCCGTCAAAATACTGGTACACGGAGGCGCGGTCAGCCACCGGAATGGTGAGCACGGCGTATGTATATGCTCCGATCAGCATAAAGCCTGCCTGCCCCAAAGAAAACAGCCCCGTAAAACCGTTGAGCAGGTTCATGGACACTGCTACCAGTGAATAAATACATCCTTTTTTCAAAACTGTCAGTGCAATATGGGTAGGCGGAAGGATCCGCTCCAAAACCATGATCAGTACAAGCACTGCCAAAAGAAGCAGCGCAGAGATAATTGCATTTCTCTTTTTCTTCATAACAGCCACCTCTCTCAGACTTTATCTGTGGCCTTTTCGCCAAACAAACCTGTGGGCTTGACGATCAAGATAACGATCAGGAGTGCAAAGGTAAATGCATCTGAGAACGTCGTCCATCCAAGGCCTTTGATGATATTTTCACAGATACCGATAATAAATGCCCCGATGACAGCACCCGGAATGGATCCGATGCCTCCGAAAACAGCCGCAACGAATGCTTTCAGTCCGGGCATCGCTCCTGATGTAGGAACTACGGATGCATAGTTTGTAAAGTACAAAAGGGATCCCACTGATGCCAAAAAGGAACCGATCAGGAAGGTCATGCTGATGACATGGTCTACCTTGATTCCCATCAGGCGGCTGGTCTCAAAATCATTTGCCGCCGCACGCATAGCCATACCGATCTTCGTATGGTTGATCAGCTGCATCAATGCAAATACCAGTATGATCGTAAGAATCGGAGTTACAATGGTGACAACCTTTGTAGATGCCGGTCCGATCTTGATGGAATCAGAAATAAAAGGAATAGCCGGATACGTCTGCGCCAGGCCACCGGTAATGTAAAGGGCCAGATTCTGCAGCAAGTATGATACACCGATGGCAGAAATCATAACAGACATACGTGGCGCATTCCGGAGAGGTTTATACGCAACACGCTCCACCAAAAGGCCGAGGGCCACTGTCGCCACCAGCGTCAGTGGGATGGAGAGGTACAGCGGCAATGTGGTATTGGAATATACCAGCACAAGAGCTGCTACCATAAAAATATCGCCGTGTGCAAAGTTGATCAGACGCAGAATGCCGTATACCATGGTATACCCAATGGCAATCAGAGCATACTGCCCGCCCACGGAAATACCTGCCAAAAGATATGGCAGATTTTTGCTAATAAAATCCATGTCAGATCTCCTTCCTGTTACATAGGGAACACGTTTTTCCTGTCTTTGCGCGGCAAGAAGTTCCTATACGTTAAAGAAGAGGCTGCAGTGCTTGCAGCCCCCCTCCCTGCTAAGTAAAGCGGACATTCCAAATCTATGACGGGCAATGCCCGCTTTACAATGTTCTGAATGCAGTATTCTTCAGACTAGTTGACACCCTGCTCTGCTACGAAATCCCAAGTACCGGATTCTGTATTTGCAGATTTTACGTATGCAGTATCACGGATTGCATCGCCGTTCACATCATCAAATGCGATAGCGCCTGTCACACCTGTGTAGGTAGTGGTCCAGAGTGCTTCATTCACTGCAGCCGGATCTGTAGTACCTGCGTTCTTCAATGCTTCAAGAGCTGTGAAGTATGCATCGTATCCCATTGCTGTAACAGCTGCTACTGTGTCATCGCCGCCGTTGTTTGCGAGGTTTGTCTTGTCAGAATTGATCCACTCTTTGATTCCTTCATCAAACTCAGGATCTCCACCTTCCTGATAGAATGTGGTTACGTAGATCTGAACATCTTTTCCTTTTGCTGCACTTAAGATAACGTTGGAATCCCATGTATCACCTGCAAGCATCGGAACTGTAACACCCTGTGATGCTGCTGTGTCGATGATAAGCTGTGCTGCCTCTGTAGATGTAGGAGCAAAGATTACGTCAACGCCTTCATTTACAGCTGTTGTAATGTAAGAAGTAAAGTCTGCATTTCCTTCCGGGAAAGTCTCTTCTACAACTTCGCCGCCCAGATCCTGGAATGCTTTTGAGAAGTAATGTCCAAGGCCTGCTGAGTAGTCATCGCCAAGTTTTGTGAGAACGTATGCTTTCTTTGCTTCAAAATTATCTGCTGCGAAGTTTGCAAGTACAGTGCCCTGGAACGGATCAAGGAAGCAGATACGGAAATAATGGGTATTTCCTTCTGTAACCTGAGGGTTCGTACATGTAACACCGATTGCCGGAACACCGGCCTGGGCAAATGTATCGGAAGCGGCAATCGCAGCACCGGAACCGTATGTACCGAGTACTACAGAAACTCCTTCACTGACAAGCTGGGATGCTGCTGTCGGTGCCTTCTCTGCGGAAGACTCATTATCTACGATCACCAGCTCTACATCATACTCTGTCCCATCGATCTCAACGGTAGGAGCTACACTGTTTGCATACTGGATGCCGAGGGTTTCCTGCTTTCCTCCTGCACCGTTGTCTCCTGATGCCGGCTCAAAAACACCAATCTTTACTGTGTCTGCTGCTGATACGCTCATCACGCTGGCAAAACACATGGTTGCACACATTGCAAGTGCCGCTAATTTCTTCATAATGCTCTACCTCCAATTTTCTGTCTCTTTTCATGTTTTTCATGGATTGTCCTTCAATCCAGATACATGTTATCATTTTATGCTGCTTTTGTCCGCTTTGCAAGGACGTTTGTCCGTTGCACGGAAAAAAATACAATTTTCCGTGTCTCGCGGACATTTGATTATTCATTCTCTGCTGCATAAACATGCAAAAGAAAAGCCGCCGAAAAACAGTTTCCCACTATCTTGCAGCAGCCTTTTCTCTTATTTTGTACTTTTCCTTTATTTTCCTTACACTGTCTATTTCATTTTTACCCTTTGCTTTATCAATTGTGATTTACTCTTTCCGTCGTAAAATATCGTACTTATCTGCTTTCCCCTGAAGATCCACCCACAGTTTCTGCTTCGGGTGCGGTGCGCTTTCCATGGAATTTCCTTCCTCGTCAAAAATCCTTTCCACTTTCACCAGAACGTCCCTTCCGTCCGGTTTCATGACCTCGATCTCTTCCCCTACGGAAAATTTATTCCGCTGTTCGATGGAAAACAGGCCGTCTTCCCTTTTTTCGCCGATAATCCCGAGATACGTATATTCTTTCACGTACGTATTGCTGTCGTAGATCTGCGACTCATCTCCCGGTTTTCCATAGAAAAATCCTGTAGTAAACTGGCGGTAGGTACAATTGGAGATCTGGTCCTTATACCAGTCCATATGTGCCTGATAAAGCGCAGGATCTTGCTCATAATCATCCAGGGCCTTCCGGTATGTCCGTGCAACGGTGGCCACGTAAAGGGCCGTCTTCATACGCCCTTCTACCTTCAAGGAATCAATTCCTGCATCAATAAGGTCCGGAATGTGTTCGATCATGCAAAGGTCTTTGGAATTAAAAATATAAGTACCCCGCTCATTTTCCTCGATGGGCATGTATTCTCCCGGCCTGGTCTCCTCCACCACAGCGTATTTCCAGCGGCAGGGATGGGTACAAGCCCCCTGGTTCGCATCTCTTCCCGTAAAATAATTACTCAGAAGGCATCTCCCTGAATAGGAGATACACATGGCCCCATGGATAAAACTTTCAATCTCCATCTCTTCCGGTATATGATCCCGGATCTCCCGAATCTCCTTCAAGGAAAGCTCTCTGGCTGACACAACACGCTTCGCACCCATTTCCCACCAGAAACGGTACGTCTCATAATTCGTGTTGTTTGCCTGAGTGCTGATATGGATCTCGATCTCCGGGCAGACACTCTTGGCGATGGTAAACACACCGGGATCTGCAATGATCAGCGCATCCGGATGGATCTCCTTCAATTCCTGAAAATAGGTCCGGACGCCTTCCAGATCATAATTGTGTGCCAATATGTTGGCAGTCACATATACTTTTACACCGTGTTCATGTGCAAAAGCGATCCCTTCAGCCATCTCCTCCATAGAGAAGTTCTTTGCCTTCGCCCGAAGCCCAAAGGCCTCTCCCCCAATATATACTGCATCGGCTCCAAAGATTACAGCCGTCTTCAACACTTCAAGGCTGCTAGCCGGTATCAATAATTCCGGATGTCTCATATTTCAATCCTTTCTTGCTGTTTCACAGTCACTGCCGCACCGTCCCCCACCGGGACAATGGAAGTCAGCAGACCCTGCGTATGCTTCAGCACATACAAGTATTCCCTCATCCGTTTGTAGATCGTGCGGTTTCTTCTCTCTACCGCATAATGGGACTCAATGATATCCCCGTCCTGCAGTACATTGTCCGATACTAAAATACCGCCTGTCCGAAGAAGCCTGAGTGCTTCCGGCAGGAAATGGATATACTGCCCTTTAGCGGCATCCATAAAAACCATGTCATAAGGCTCTGACAATCTGCCCATCACTTCGAGGGCATCCCCCTCCAGAAGGGTGATCCTGTTTCCCAATCCCGCCAGCCGGAAATTCTCCCGGGCCTCGGGAATCCTTTTTTCGTACTTTTCAATGGTTGTGATCTGGCACGTATCATCCGTATTCTGGGCCATCAATATGGCAGAAAACCCTACTGCCGTGCCAACCTCCAAGATCCTTTCAGGTCTGTGTACCGACAGCAGCACCTTCAAAAAGCTCTGCATATCCGGACGGATGATGGGCACCTCATCGCTGAGGGCTTTGCGCTCAAGGGCATCCAAAAACTCACCGTTTCCAGAATCCAACGAATGAATGTAGGCTGCCATCCTCTCCTGAACAATCATCCTACAATCCTATCCTCTCTGTTATCTCTGACAAGTCAAGGTCCACCTTCGCGGCAATGGACTCTGTCACTTTCTGCATGATCCTGCATACCCGCAATTCCGCTTCCAAAAATTCATTCACCAGCGGATTTTTCCGAAACTCTTCTGCATCCCTGCAGAGCCGTTCCTGCTCCCCGTACATATCCAGAGGTTCTCTTGAATTTTGCACTTCAAATACATGGATCCTGAACTCGTTGATCTGGGTGCGAAGCTTGGGATTTTCTTTTACTTTGTCTCTCACCTCACAGAAGCGCAAATACTCGTCGCTTTTCAGGATGGCATCAATCAAGGCTTCCGTGCTTTCTTTGATTCTATCCATAGTCTGTATCTATTGATTCCTTTCTCCCGTTACTCAACTTCCATAATGATGGGCAGGATCATAGGACGGCGCTTCGTGCGCTTCCAAAGGAAGTCCCCAAGAGAATCCCGGATGGTATTTTTAATTTTTGCCCAGTCTGATACCCGGTGGGTATTGCAGTAATCCATGGCGTCTTCAATAATATGGCGTGCCTCATCCATCAGGTCCTCAGCCTCACGCACATAGACGAATCCGCGGGATACGATATCCGGTCCTGCCAGAATCTGCCCCGTATATTTTTCCAGCGTAAGGACAGCGATCACGATACCGTCTTCTGCCAGATGCTGCCTGTCACGCAGGACGATGTTTCCCACATCTCCCACGCCAAGGCCGTCCACAAGAATGGAGCCTGTCTGCACATGGCCTGTTACCTTGGCAAACTCTTCATTCATCTCTAAAACATCGCCGGTCTTTAAAATATAAATATGGTCTTTCGGGATCCCAAGTCCTTCTGCCAGCTGGGCCTGCGCTTTCATATGGCGGTATTCCCCGTGGACCGGAATGGAGTATTTCGGGCGCACTAATGAATACATCAGCTTGATCTCTTCCTGACAAGCATGGCCGGAGGTATGGGCATTCTGGAAGATAACGTTTGCCCCTTTCATGGACAGCTCGTTGATCACCTTCGAAACTGCTTTTTCGTTGCCCGGAATGGGATTGGAACTGAAAATAACCGTATCTCCCGGCTTGATGGCGATCTTTTTATGCATGTTGGATGCCATTCTGGAAAGTGCTGCCATGGATTCTCCCTGGCTTCCTGTAGTGATCAGCACCATCTGCTCATCCGGGTAGTTTTTCATCTGCTCGATCTCGATCAGTGTGTTTTCAGGAATATTCAGATATCCCAGCTCTGATGCCGTCTGGATGATATTGACCATGCTGCGGCCCTCCACCACAACTTTACGGCCATATTTGTATGCTGAATTGATGATCTGCTGGACACGGTCCACATTTGACGCAAAGGTTGCAATAATAATACGGGTGTCGCTATGCTCCGCAAATAAATTGTCAAAAGTCTTTCCAACTGTGCGCTCTGACGCTGTAAATCCCGGACGCTCTGCATTGGTACTGTCGCACATCAGGGCAAGCACGCCCTTTTTCCCGATCTCTGCAAAGCGCTGCAGGTCAATGGCATCGCCAAATACCGGTGTATAATCCACTTTAAAGTCACCTGTGTGGACGACGATTCCTGCAGGTGAGTAGATGGCAAGAGCCACTGCGTCGGCGATACTATGGTTTGTCTTAATAAACTCAATCCGGAACTCCCCAAGATTAATGGACTGTCCCGGCTTTATCACTTTCCGTTTTGTGGTACGCATCAATCCGTGTTCTGTTAATTTCCGTTCGATCAGGCCCATGGTAAGCTTTGTGGCGTAAAGGGGTACGCTTAATTCTTTCAGGATATACGGCAAGGCGCCAATATGGTCTTCGTGTCCATGGGTAAAAACAATTCCCTTTACTTTATCAATATTCTCTTTCAGATAAGTGACATCCGGTATCACCAGATCGATTCCCAGCATATCATCTTCCGGGAAGGCTAGTCCGCAGTCCACCACCACGATGCTGTTGTTGTACTCAAATGCCGTCATATTCATTCCAATGAGCCCGAGGCCGCCAATAGGAATGATTTTCAAATTTTCTGCACTGCTTCTCTCTTTTCTCAATCTGCACCTCCATACTAAGAGCGGAATACAAAATTGCATTCCGTAACGTCATCTATTATCTTTATCTTTTTCAGAGCTCAATATCCACGTCCTCTAAAAGCTCTGCAAAAATCTTTGATACTGCTTCTAATTCATTATCATCCTCAACAAACACATAGCTGGCCTCTTCCTCGCCATCCAGAGATGTGTCCTTCAGAATGTATGCTTCTGCTTCATCATCTTCTGTCTCCGTTACCAGAAGGTATGAGACTCCGTTTATCCTTGTTTCTTCCACCACAAAGAACCCGACCGTCTTGTCTTCTCCGACCGGGCAAAATTCTATTTTATTCATACACTTTTCCTTTCAAGGCTGTCCAGATATCCCTGAAGGATATAGACCGCCGCAATCATATCTACGTATTCCTTTCTGTCCTCACGGCGGACACCGCTTTCCATCAACGTGCGGTTTGCAGATACTGTCGTGAGCCGTTCATCCCACATGATCACAGGAATGCCTGTCCTTCGCTCCAGCATTTCCTTAAATTCCAGTGATTTCTCTCCACGCTCCCCAACCGTATTGTTCATGTTTTTCGGAAAACCTAACACAATGGTGGTCACTTCATATTCCCGAACTAATTCCTCGATCCTCGCCAATGTCCTTCTTAATTTGTTTTCCGATGTACGCCTGATTATCTCAATTCCCTGAGCGGTAAGGCCAAGAGGGTCGCTGATCGCCACACCCACAGTCTTAGAGCCATAATCAAGCCCCATGATACGGATCATTTCTCCTCCTGCTGCCAGGATTCGTTTTTGATATACTCTCTTAACAGCTCTTCCACCAACTCATCACGCTCCACTTTCATGATCAAGCTTCTCGCATTGTTGTGGCTCGTAATGTAAGTCGGATCACCTGACATAATGTAACCTACGATCTGGTTTACCGGATTGTACCCTTTCTCTGCCATCGCATGATAAACGACTTCCAGCACCATTTTCACGCGTGCTTCCGGATCCGTGTTAAATTTAAAATATTGTGTATTATTGATTTCTGCCATTTTTCCACGTCCTTATGTGCTTAAGTACCTTTTATTATGATTAATTTTATTCTAATATAATTCTTAAAATAATTCAATACTTTTCCTGTTCCAGCAAAAACAGGTGGGGAGCCACTTCTTTTGCTATGCGTCCTTGTATCAGCACATTTTCATAATCCCCATCGGCCGGAACTGCCAATTTGATATACTGTTTATTGTATCCAGTATAATACTCTTTTCCTTCGATCACTGTCTTTTCTTCAAAAAGTACTTCCGTTAACTCTCCGGCGTACTGCTGTTCAAATAACCGCCTGTTCTTCTCGCCCAGAGCGATCAGCCGGTCACTGCGCTGCCCTTTTACCTGTTCCGGAACCTGATCCGGCATAGAGGCAGCCCTTGTCCCATGTCGCCTTGAATATTTAAATATATGTGTTTCATACAAACGGATCCGCGAAAGGAAATCATAAGTAGTCTCAAATTCTTCTTCCGTTTCCCCCGGAAATCCTGCGATCACATCGGTGGTGATAGCCGGCCGGTCAAACACCTGCCGCAGGATACGGCATTTTTCTTCAAATTCTTCCGCTGTATATCTTCGGTTCATCCTTTTTAAAGTAGATGTGCAGCCACTCTGCAATGACAGATGGAAATGGGGGCAAAGCTTCGGAAGTTCCCCAAGAGCCTCTGCAAACTCTTCTGTGATGATGCCCGGTTCCAGAGAACCCAGACGGATCCTGCATATTCCTTCCACCTGATGTACGGCGCGAATCAATTCCAGCAGGGAAGTCCCCTGATCGACCCCGTAAGAGCTTAAATGGATCCCCGTGAGCACTACTTCACGGCATCCGTTCCCGGCAAGGGCAGTCGCTTCTTTGATCACATCCTCCATGGCCCGGCTTCTCACACGCCCTCTGGCATAAGGAATGATACAGTAGCTGCAGAACTGGTTGCAGCCATCCTGCACCTTAATATGGGCCCGTGTGTGGTCCTGCATCTTGGGCACAAAAAAGTTCTCATACTCTTTCGTCTTATTGATATCGATCTTCTCCGGAAGGGCAGGCTGACGCATCTCTTCAAAATAACGGATCGCCTCAATCAGATCTTTTTTACAATTATTTCCCAGCACAATGTCAATGGCCGGATCGTCCTCCACCGGTTCCTGTGCAGTCTGGACGTAACACCCTGTAGCCACCACAATAGCCTGAGGATTCATTTTTCTCGCTTTATGCAGCATCTGTCTCGATTTGCGGTCTGCAATATTCGTCACGGTACACGTATTGATCACGTAAACGTCTGCGCCCGGCTCAAATGGTACGATCTCATAACCTGCATTTTCCAGAAGCTGTCCCATGGCTTCTGTCTCATAAGCATTCACTTTACATCCCAAATTATGAAGCGCTGCTTTTTTCTTCATCTGCTACCTCCGCATTCAACTTTTTCATCTTGACTTTTATAACCTCAACCGTTAAGATAATTACGTAAATAATTATCGAAATGTTGGGAGGAATTCTATCATGAAAACTGTTCAGATTTCATTAAATTCAATCGATAAAGTAAAATCTTTCGTAAATGATATCACAAAGTTTAACAACGATTTTGATCTCGTTTCCGGTAGATACGTCATTGACGCAAAATCGATCATGGGTATCTTCAGCCTTGACCTTTCCAAACCGATTGACTTGAACATTCATGCAGAGGACAACATGGATGAGATCATGAACGTGCTTTCTGCATACATCATCTGATAATGATGATAAAACTGCTGCGATGCATAGATCCTGCAAACAGGATGATTCATCGCAGCTTTTTTCATTTTATCTGACTGTCTATTCGATTCTTATGGTCTCTGTGGTCTCAATGGCTGTCTTCACCAGCTCGTCGATCTTCTCTTCCAGTTTTCTTTCTGAACATTTAATCACGTTCAGGTTCGGTTTTGTCACCGGATGTTTTGCCACAAATATGGTGCAGCAGTCCTCAAAAGGAAGAATGGATGTCTCATACGTATCGATCTTCTCTGCGATATCCACGATCTCCTGCTTATCAAAACCGATCAGAGGCCGGAAGACAGGCATAGTACATACTTCATTTGTTGCTGCAAGGCTCTGCATAGTCTGGCTTGCCACCTGGCCAATGCTTTCCCCTGTGATAAGGGCAAGGGAGCCGCCTTCTTTTGCAAAATGCTCCGCGATCTTCATCATGTAGCGGCGCATGATAATGGTCAGCTCATCATGAGGACATTTATCGTAAATATAAAGCTGGATATCCGTAAAATTCACCACATGGAGATTGATAGGGCCGGAATACTTTGCAACCTTTTTGGCCAGATCCACTACTTTTTGTTTTGCACGTTCGCTGGTATAAGGCGGCGCATGGAAATATGTGGCATCCAGCTTGACGCCTCTTTTGCAGATCATATAGCCTGCAACAGGGCTGTCGATCCCGCCTGACAGCAGAAGCATGGCTTTTCCGTTGGTACCCACCGGCATTCCTCCAGGTCCCGGGATGATCTTGGAATAAATATAGATCTTTTCACGGATCTCAACGTGAAGGGTGATCTCCGGATCATGTACATCCACCCGCATTCCCGGAAATGCTTCAAGGATCCGTCCGCCCAGCTCACAGCTGACCTCCATGGATTCCACGGGATAGCTTTTGCGGGCACGCCTTGTCACTACTTTAAATGTTTGTTTGTCAATATCATATACATTTTCCAAAAAATCAATGACGTCATTTCCAAGCTGTTCCAGCCCTTCATCTTCTACCTTCATGACAGGGCAGATCCCCACAATACCAAATACGCATTTTAAGGCAGACACCGTCTCCTCAAAATCATAGGGTGACTCACAGTCAATGTAGATTCTTCCCTGCTCTTTATATACATGGAATTTCCCTTCTACCCCTCTTAATGCATGGACGATCTGGCGGACCAGAGCGTCCTCAAAGAGATGGCGGTTTTTCCCTTTTATTGCGATTTCACCATATTTTATCAAAAAAGTCTTAAACATACGCTTTTTCCTTTTCTCTCATTCTAATGTCTTGCATAACGGCTCAATACCGGCAGCAATTCTCTCAGCGTTTCCAAACAGTAATCGATTTCTTCTTCCGTAGTAAAACGACTGAAACTGAAACGCAGGGTAGATTCCAGAAGTTCCGGGCTAAGATGCAGTTCTTTCAGCACTGTACTGACAGGAAGCTTCTTGTTCGAGGAACATGCCGACCCGGCCGAAACGTAGATTCCTTCCTCTTCCAGCGCGTGAAGCAATACCTCGCTGCGGATTCCCGGAAACGCGGCACTTACAATATGGGGCGCGCTTTTGTCCCCTTCCTCTGAATGAATCACGATGCGCTCCGGAAGACCTCTCAGTCCATCCATCATCCGCTTTTTCAATTTCAGTAAATGTGCGGTACTTTCATCTAAATGTGCATAAGCTTCCTTAGCCGCTTCCGCAAGTCCTGCTGCCCCCGGAACATTGTCCGTGCCGGAACGCATTCCTTTTTGCTGCCCTCCTCCTAAAATCAAAGGATGGATCTTTACTTTTTCATTTACGTACAAAAAGCCAATGCCTTTTGGCCCATGGATCTTATGGGCGCTGACGGAAAACATGTCTACGCCAAGACGCTTCGGAAATACCTGCATTTTACCGTACGCCTGCACGCCGTCCACATGGAAGAGGATCTTAGGGTTACGTTTTTTCACCAGCTTGGCCGCCTCTTCGATAGGCTCGATGGTGCCGATCTCATTGTTTACATACATGATGGATACCAGTATGGTGTCGTCACAGATGGCATCTTCCAGATCCTTCAGGCTGATCTTCCCTTTTTCGTCCACCGGAAGGTATGTGATGCGGAATCCCTGCTCTTTCAAATACTGCATGGGCATCAAAACAGCTGCATGCTCGACCGCCGTGGTGATCAGGTGCATACCTGCCCTGCGGTTCGCCATGGCTGCCCCGATCAATGCCCAGTTGTTTGACTCGGTTGCCCCTGAGGTGAAATAAATCTCTTTTTCATTTACTTTCAGCGTCTTTGCGATGGTCTCACGTGCATCCCGAAGATACCGTTCTGCCTCCACACCTTTCATATGCTTAGAAGAAGGATTTCCGTAATCCTCCATCATTGTACGTACGACCACATCCCGTACGCCTTCGGTGCATCGCGTAGTAGCCGAATTATCCAAATATGCTTCCACTGTAATCCTCTTTTCTCAAACGTCCTTTTCTGCTGATATGATATTGTACAGGAAAAGGAAGTGTTTTTCAACCCAAATCCATGGCATTTCTTTTGCAAATCCATGGCATTTTCTTTTCAGGTTCTTCTTTTTCCTTACTCCCGAAGGAATTGAAGTACCTGAAACCCTTTTGTCTCCAGACAGTCTTCTACTTCCATAATATCATTTGTATGGAATACCATAACAGGACTTCCGGAATCACGGTTAAAGGAAAGGTACAGGTAATTCACATTGATATTGCTCTCATCCAGAGCATTCAAAAGCCTGTTTAACTCTCCTACTTTATCTTGAAGCTCTACGCCCAGCACGTCTGTCATCTTACACATATATCCTGCACCCGAAAGAGCTTCCACTGCTTTCTGGGGATGGGAAACCACCATCCGGATGATCCCGTACTCCGGGCTGTCGTTGGTGATAGATCCTAAAATATTGATTCCCTGCTCCTTTAAAATATTTGTAATGGCCAACATCGCGCCTTTTTTATTTTCCGTAAATATCGATACCTGACTTAACATGTTTCAATCCCTCTTTCCTATGTCGATCTAAATATCATAAAATACCAGATCAATTGCTCTGCGATGCCACATCACTATCCTATGACATAACAAGATGTGCTGCCGTGGGCGCTCTTGGAGCCTTTTTCACGACAGCACATTTTTTGCTTTGTTTTATTACTTTTTATGCTTCATAATCGAGGCAGGCCCTGTCGCAAACATACGGGCGAACGTATGTATCTGCCACTGCCACGTGTGCCGGATGTTTCGCATATACGGCGATATCCTCTGCCTTTTCCAGTGTAGTTACAAGAGCCATATCATGGGTGCTGGACGGAATGGGATTTTTTACGAATTTCACTGTAAGCAGTCCCGGCACTTTGCCTACTAATCCGCCAAGGTTTTCAGCCATTGCTTCCATCAGCTCCGGTTTTTTCTCCTCTGCGATCTCCTCTTTGAATTTCCACATCACAATATGGTATACCATGTCATTTCCTCCTCATTTTAAATGTTTTATAATGCCAAAGCCAGCACCAATTATCACGATATCCCTATGGTATCTTGCGGCTCAACATTCCTTTCATATTTCTAAATCATTTTTGTTCCAGCTGGAACATCAAAACCGACAGCACTGCCATCCCTGCCGTCTCTGTACGCAAGATCCTGCGTCCCAGAGTAATGGGCAATATCCCGTTTTCCTGTGCAAGGGTGATCTCTTCTTCGTCAAACCCACCCTCCGGTCCGATGAACACTGCAACGGAATCCCCCGGGGTGATCTGTGAAAATGTATTTCTTGTCTGGTCCATGCCTTCAGCCAGCTCATAGGGAATCAATTTTTTATCAAAACCCGAAGCATACGATACAGCCTCACGGAAACTCATGACCTCATGGACTTGTGGAATGACTAAGCGCTTTGATTGTTTTGCCGCACTCTCTGAAATAGCGTTCCAGCGCTTCACCTTCGCAGCTGCCTTTTTGGGATCCAGCTTCACCACCGCACGTTTTGTCGCCATGGGAATGATCTCACAGGCACCAAGCTCCACCGCTTTTTGGATGATCCACTCCATTTTATCCCCTTTGGGAAGCCCCTGAAAAAGGTATATTTTTGAAGGGAGCTCCGCATCCTTTTCCTCAATCCACATGATCTTAGCACGGATACAGGATTCTTCAATCCCAGCAATCTCGCAGCGAAATTCTTTTTTATCTTCTCCGCTGCTCACAGTGATCTGCTCTCCGATCCCCATCCGGAGTACATTGCGGATGTGGTTCACATCACTGCCTTCTATTCGGATTTCTTTTTCCCCGATCTGACACGGTTCCACAAAAAAATGATACATATCCCCTACTTCTTTCTTGCCGTCACAGAAACCCAGTCATTTTGATGAGTCACTTCCACAACCTCAAGTCCTGCTGCTTTTACAGCTTCTACCACAGTCTCTTCTTTTTCTTCAATAATCCCTGAGGTAATATAGATCCCACCATGCTTCAGCTGATGCAGGATCACCGGTGTCAGGGGAACAAGCACATCCGCAAGGATGTTGGCTGCAACAATATCATACTTCTCATATCCCACTTCATCTTGTACGGCTTTGTCGTCAATAATATTGCCGATCATCACATCCATGGAATCTTCCGGTATATCATTTGCCTCAAGGTTTTCTTTTGTGGCTGTGATGGCACAGGGGTCAAGGTCTGTCCCCACCGCATGCTTTGCTCCCAGCTTCAATGCCACAATGGACAAAATACCACTGCCTGTCCCAACATCCAGTATCTCCGTTTCCGATGTGACATATTTTTTCAGCTGGCGCATACACAGCTGAGTCGTCTCATGCATACCTGTACCGAAAGCAGTCCCCGGATCGATATGAATGATCATTTTATCCTTATCTTCTTCCTGTACCTCTTCCCAAGACGGGATGATCAGGATATCATCCACATAGAACTGATGGAAATATTCTTTCCAATTGTTGATCCAGTCCTTATCCTCTGTCTGTCCTTCTGTGATCGTCCCTTCCCCGATATCCACAAAATTCCGCAGGTCATCAAGCTCTTCTTTTACTCTGGCAAGGATCCTTTCTTTGTCTGCATCCTCCTCAAGGTAAAAGCTGAGATACGCAATCCCGTCATCCTCCGGTCCGTCCGGAAGGATATCCACAAACATCTGCTGTTTATCTGATTCTGAAAGAGGTACCTTATCTTCAATCTCTACGCCTTCCACACCGGCATCTGCCAATGAGGAAATGACAATATCTTCCACCTCTGTACGTGTCTTTAATGTAAATTTATTCCAACGCATATTTTCCCTCTGCAATCCTCAGCCATTGCTCAATCAGTTTCTTTCCTTATTCTCCAAACGCTTCTGCCGTAATCCAAAAAAACTTCTTTCTTAGTCTTCAAAGGTTTCTTTCAGCTTATCCATAAACCCTTTTTTCTTCGGTTTATCTGATTTTTTCTCTGAATCTGCCTGCCCGAGGCTGTTTCCTGATTCACGGTCAAACTCCCGAAGTGCTTCTTTTGCTGACTCACTGAGCTTTGTGGGCACTTCGATCACAAGGGTCACGTAATGGTCACCACGCACATTCTTATTGCGCAGGGACGGGACACCTTTTCCTTTGAACCGAACCTTAGTATCTGTCTGTGTACCCGGTTTGACTGTATAAACAATATCGCCGTCTACGGTACTGATACGGATATCCCCGCCCAATGCTGCCTGGGCAAAGCTCATGGGTACAGTGGAGTAAATATTCATATCCTGACGCTGGAAGATGGGATGTCTTCCCACGATCACTTCTACCAGCAGGTCGCCTCTCGGGCCGCCGTTTGTACCCGGTTCGCCTTTTTCGCGGATACGGATGCTCTGTCCGTTGTCAATACCTGCCGGAATTGTAACTTTGATCTTCTTTTTGCTTGATGTATAGCCGGTTCCGTAGCAGTCCGGGCATTTTTCTTTGATAATCTTTCCTGTACCGCGACACTCCGGACAAGTCTGTACATTTTGTACTGTACCAAATAATGACTGCTGTGTAAAGACCACCTGACCTTTTCCGCCGCATTTTGGACAAGTTTCCGGGGAAGTACCCGGTTTTGCACCTGTACCGTGGCATTTTGAACATTCGTCTTTTAAGCTGAGCTCGATTTCCTTTTCACAGCCTGAAATAGCCTCCTCAAAGGTAATACGGACGCTGGTCCGCACATTTGCGCCCTGCATAGGTCCCTGCGGGCCTCCACGCCGTCTTCCGCCTCCAAAAAGATCACCGAAAATATCACCGAAAATATCACCCATATCACCGCTGAAATTAAATCCGTCAAAGCCTCCGGCACCCGGACCGCCCTGTTCAAATGCGGCATGCCCAAACTGGTCATACTGTCTTCTCTTTTCCGGGTCACTCAAAACCGCATACGCTTCTGAAGCCTCTTTGAATTTTTTTTCTGCCTCGGCGTCTCCTGGATTCATGTCCGGATGGTATTTTTTTGCAAGAACCCTGTATGCTTTTTTTAACGCTGCCTCATCTGCGTTCCGATCTACGCCGAGGACTTCATAGTAATCTCTTTTATTCTCTGCCATTTATACCACCTCAATTAACACAACATTGCCCCTGAAGGGTCTTCAGGGGTAATGCTGTCTTTTCTATCTTTTATATTTCTAATAGCTTTTGTGTTTATACTTCTCTGTAATCTCCGTCAACCACATCATCGTCCTGCGGAGCACTTCCTGCTGCACCTGCACCGCTCATGTCAGGACCTGCGCCTGCTGCTCCAGCTGCGCCCTGTGCCTGCTCATAAACCTTTGCAAACAGCTTCTGGGCACTCTCCATCAATTTTTCTTTACCAGCCTTCAAATCTGCGATCTGGGCATCTGTCATGTCATCCGGATTCGTCTTTTCCACTAACTCCTTCAGTGCTTTCAGGTCTGCCTCAACCGTTGCCTTGTCAGCCGGATCGATCTTGTCGCCCACTTCTTCCATAGCCTTTTCGGTCTGGAATACCATTGCATCTGCATCGTTTCTTGTATCGATGGCATCTTTTCTCTTCTTATCCTGAGCTTCGTATTCAGCAGCTTCTTTTACAGCCTTATCGATCTCATCGTCGGACATGTTAGAACCGGATGTGATGGTGATATGCTGCTCTTTTCCTGTACCAAGATCTTTTGCGGAAACATTTACAATACCGTTTGCATCGATATCAAATGTAACTTCGATCTGCGGAACACCTCTTCTTGCTGGCGGGATACCGTCCAGACGGAACTGTCCGAGGGATTTGTTGTCTTTTGCAAACTGTCTTTCACCCTGTACTACATGGATGTCTACTGCAGTCTGATTATCTGCTGCTGTAGAGAATACCTGGCTCTTCTTTGTCGGGATCGTTGTGTTACGCTCGATCAGCTTCGTAGCTACGCCACCCAATGTCTCGATAGACAGGGAAAGCGGAGTAACATCCAGAAGAAGGATATCACCTGCACCTGCATCTCCTGCAAGTTTACCTCCCTGAATGGAAGCACCAAGTGCTACACACTCATCCGGGTTCAGGCTCTTGTTCGGCTCATGTCCTGTCAGCTGTTTTACTTTATCCTGAACTGCCGGGATACGTGTAGAACCACCAACAAGAAGGACTTTAGAAAGCTCGCTTGCGGAAAGTCCTGCATCTTTCAATGCATTCTGTACCGGAATGACGGTTGCATCTACAAGGTCATGTGTCAGTTCATCAAATTTTGCTCTTGTCAGATCCATCTCAAAGTGCTTCGGGCCTGTCTCATTTGCTGTGATGAACGGAAGGTTGATATTGGTTGTTGTAGAGGAGGACAGTTCTTTCTTTGCCTTCTCAGCAGCCTCTCTCAGTCTCTGGAGAGCCATCTTATCGTTAGAAAGGTCGATACCTTCTTTTGTCTTGAAATCTGCGATCATGTAATCTGTGATCTTCTTATCGAAGTCATCACCACCAAGCCTGTTGTTACCGTTTGTAGCCAGAACCTCGATAACGCCGTCACCGATCTCAATGATAGATACATCGAATGTACCGCCGCCAAGGTCGTATACCATGATCTTCTGTTCTTTTTCATTGTCAAGTCCGTATGCAAGAGCTGCAGCTGTCGGCTCGTTGATGATACGTTTTACATCAAGGCCTGCGATCTTACCTGCATCTTTTGTAGCCTGACGCTGTGCATCGTTGAAATATGCCGGTACTGTGATAACTGCTTCTGTTACCTTCTCGCCAAGATAATTCTCAGCATCTGATTTCAGCTTCTGAAGGATCATAGCTGAGATCTCCTGCGGTGAATATTTCTTGCCGTCGATCTCTACTCTGTAATCGCTTCCCATATGTCTCTTGATAGAAGAAATAGTGCGGTCTGCATTCGTAACTGCCTGACGTTTTGCAGGCTCACCCACAAGACGTTCACCTGTCTTTGTAAATGCTACTACAGACGGTGTTGTCCTGGATCCTTCTGTATTTGTAATAACTACCGGCTTACCGCCTTCCATAACTGCTACACAGCTGTTTGTTGTTCCCAAATCGATACCAATGATTTTTCCCATAATCGTTTCCTCCTTAAATATTGGTCGTGCCTGTGCACTGATCTATATAATATAACTTGTTACCTGATTAATTTGCCACCTTGACCATGCTGTGCCTTACCACACTGTCACGGTAAAGGTAACCTTTTTGGAATTCCTCTACGATGATGTTTTCCCCTGCTTCTTCATCCTCCACATGCATCACCGCGTTGTGGAAGTTGGGATCGAACTCTTTTCCCACAGCCTCGATGGGTTTTACCCCAAGGCTTTCCAGTGTAGTCATCATCTGGCGGTATACTTTTTCCATCCCTTCTGCAAAGGGCTCTGCTTTCTGTTCCTCAGTCAGCCCTGCAAAACCTCTCTCAAAATTATCGATGGTGGGGAGGATCTTCTCGATCACGCTTTTTGCCCCGATCTCATACATCGCTGACTTTTCTTTTTCAGAACGCTTGCGGAAATTATCGAATTCAGCCATCTGGCGCTGAACTCTGTCGGTCAGCTCCTCGATCTGAATATCTTTTTTATCTTTCTTTTTCTTGCCGAACAATCCATGTTTCTTAGAATCCCCGGCTTCTTCCTGTCCATTCTGGCTTTCTGCTGTATCTGCCTCCGGCTCACCTTCATTTGCTGCATTTCCTTCTGCAGAATCCTGTGTTTCAACTGTATCATCCGCCGGTGTATCTTCTATCACATCTCTGGCCTGCGCTTCATCTGCCGCCGCAGCAGCTTCATCCAGAATTTCTTCTTTCTTATTCTCCTCCACTGGCAATTCCACCTTTCTATCCTTTCTTGAATATCTGATCCAACTGTGCCATCAGCGTCTTCAAGGTGCTTACTACCTTATCATAATCCATTCGCTTCGGACCTATGACACCGATCCGGCCATACATGCCCTCGCCGATTTCATACGTAGCTGTAACAACACTGCAGTCCTGCATGGACTGAATTGGTGTCTCCTGACCGATATATACCTGAATGCCAGTCTCTTTTCCGTCATCGGTGCTGATCATATCCACAAGGTCTTTCTTTTCCTCGAATGCGCTGATCAGCTCACTTGCTTTTTCACTGCTGCTCAGCTCCGGATATTTAAAAATGTTTGTCGCACCGCTGGTATATATCTCTACATCATTTGCAGACTGAATCGTCTCTGCTACAGCGTCCAGTACCTGGTTCACTACCTCACTGTGAATGCCTGCCTGTTCTTTCAATTTGGAAATCGTACTGAGATTGATCTCTTCAATGGTCAGTCCGTTTAAAGCAGTATTCAGCAAAATATTCATCTCAAGAACTGTCTGCTGGTCAAGGCCGTGGTCAATATTGATCATCTTATTCTTGACTATATTTCCTTCGGCAACGATCACTGCCAGAATCTGCGAATCACTGATAATGGAAAGCTGGATAAATTTCAGCTTTGTCCGGTGATACTGTGGCCCGGAGATCATAGCTGCGTAGTTTGTATTCGCAGCTAAAACCTTGGCAAGCTGTTTTAGCAGCAGCTCCATGCGGTCCTGTCTCTGGATCATCATTTCTTTCATCTCAGTGACTTCCCGGTCCTTTTCTTCCATCATATGGTCAACGTATAACCGGTAACCTGCATCTGATGGAATACGGCCTGCCGAAGTATGGGGCTGGAGGATCAAACCCATCTCCTCCAGATCAGACATCTCATTTCGTATGGTAGCGGAACTCAGATTCAAGTCTGCATACTTGGAAATCGTCCTCGAGCCCACCGGTTCGCCAGTCTCCAGATATGTTTTGATGATAGCTTTTAATATCGTCCATTTCCTATCATCCAGCTGCATCTGAACTCCTCCCTTCTCTTTGCTGTTAGCACTCTCTTGCTTTGAGTGCTAACACCTTACTTTGTTAATATAATACCGTCCTTATCGTTTGTCAATAGAATTTTTCATTTTTTCGTTTTTATTTTTTATGATTTTTTATGATGCGAATGGAAAAAGATGCCATAGGGATTGTTTCCTGCTTTGTGCTCCTACAGCCCTGTCGAATTATGCGCCCGGTAAAATTTGACTTTTGGCTGATTATGGTTTAGTATTAACCAATATAACAGCTAAATGATTTTAGAGAGGACATATTATATGAAGAAACGAACAATACTCGGTATCTTTCTTGCCGTCATTGCCATCATCGCTTTGGCTGTCCTTGCCATTTACTTAACGATGCAGTATAAGGACGACATGTTTTCTCCTGAAGGAACCGTCGCAGAGTCTGAAGCCGATGCTGTCCTGAATGCCCTTCATGAGCCAGTCTCCGAAGCACCAAAAGAAAAAGAGGCTGAGGCAGAAGCAGCCCTTGCTTCCAGCGACCAGTTCATCATCTGGGTAGGAGATTCCAGAACACTGGGGATGCGGGATGCCGTACAGAATGACGATCTGTATATCGGTGCATCCGGAGAAGGATATGACTGGCTTTC
>JALFIB010000043.1 GCA_022776305.1 Lachnospiraceae bacterium | reverse complement strand
ACTACACGTCAGATAGGAAAAAAGTGTTTCTCGTATAAGGAACCGTAACAAGTTTTGAATAACTGTAAATAAAGTAATTATCCTATGTAAAAAGGCATTGCAAAATAGATGAGTAATCATTTATGGAGCGGTGCTTTTTTTTGCTATTCTGCTAAATTCCGTCTGTCCCTTGTCTCGTATAGATGATAATTTACTATGTTGAAAAGCTTGAAGCAGCCTGCTATAATGCTTAAAAGAAAGACAGAAAGGAAATGGTATGATATGAAGAAATTATGGGGAACTGCTGTTATCCTGCTGCTGGCAGCCTGCCTGCTGATAGGATGCGGGAAGAAAAAAGAGGAAGATAAAACTGGGGGAGAAGCATCGGGAAAACATAAGATTGAAATTACAGTGAAAGATTACGGGACAATCGAGGCAGAGCTTGATGGGGATATAGCCCCCATTACAGTTGCAAACTTTTTGAAACTGGCTGAGGAAGGCTTTTACGACGGGCTTACATTCCACCGTATCATCGACGGATTCATGATTCAAGGTGGAGATCCAAAAGGAAATGGAACAGGCGGTTCTGATGAGACGATCAAAGGTGAATTCTCACAGAATGGTGTTAAAAATGAAATTTCCCATGTAAGAGGAACGATTTCCATGGCGCGGTCACAGGCAATGGACAGTGCCAGCTCGCAGTTTTTTATTGTACAGACAGACAGCACTTATCTGGATGGCCAGTATGCAGGATTCGGTACCGTGACAAAAGGAATGGATATTGTGGATGAGATCTGTAAAGATGTGCCGGTTGAGGATAATAATGGTACAGTCAAGAGCGAGAACCAGCCGGTGATCGAGAGTATCAAAGTAATCAAGTAAAAAAGTGTCGAGAAAACAGTAATCGAGTAAAAAAGTAGTTGAGCAAAAAAGTACCATAAACTCATAGGACTACAAAGACAGGGAGGCCTGAATATGGCAGGATATTTGATCAAAGATACCACGAGAGAAGAGCGGGAAAGAATTGTAGAGGAATCCCTCGGAAATATTTCTGCGACCTGCGATGGATGTAGTGCAGGGATCGCAGAAATGTATCAGGATTATATTGACGGAAAAAAAGAACTGCGGGAGATCAATATGGAATTCCATGCCAGGTATGTATCCGGTAAGGAATTCCCTGAACGCGGAGGATGCGGATACTATTAAAAAATTGGATATCAGATAAATAGTGTGGATAAAAGATAAAAATCCGGTCAATAGACCAGCTGTTAAGGCTGGTATGTTGATCGGATTTTTCTGCAAGTGCTGGTCGGATTCTATACAATGGCATGTTGGTAAGACTCTATGAAATGGCATATTGACCGGATTTTTCTGCAATGGTATGGCACTGCGTATTCTTAACCACTTTTTAGAGCACCATGACCAGTGTTCCAGCAGTAATCAGCACCATGCCGATCAGCGATTTTGACGTGAATTTTTCATGCAGGAAAAGAAAGGCCAGAATCAATGTAATGACAACGCTTAATTTGTCCACCGGGACAACTTTTGAGGCATCACCAAGCTGGAGTGCCCTATAGTAACAAAGCCAGGAAGCACCGGTGGCAAGTCCGGATAAAATTAGGAACAGCCAGCTTTTCCGGCTAATATCGGTGATTCCGCCCTGCGTATTGGTGAGAAATACCATTCCCCAGGCCATAACTAAGACCACCACTGTTCGGATGGCAGTAGCAAGATTTGAGTTGACCCCATTGATTCCTACTTTTGCCAGAATGGAAGTGAGTGCTGCAAAAATAGCAGACAGAATTGCAAATACGAACCACATAATCATATCCCCCTAATAGCATTTTTTTATTTTATTATACACCAGATAGGAAGAAGAGCAAGTAAGATTACAATCCTGATGCAAATTTGGGGTTGGCTGCACGCACGGAATCCGGGTACTCCTTACAGAGCTGCCGGAAAGCATTTTGAACATCGGCAGGGATATCCACATGGGCAAGAAAATCCTTACCTTTTGGTCCGTATCCGTTTTCATCATCTGTCAGCCTGAGAATTTCCCCCAACAGAAGGCTGATGTACCGTTCAATGTCCCACATGCCCCGGATATGATTTGCGTAAACCAGACATCCGTCTTTTTCAACTACATTGGCAGAATATACGGCATAATTAATCAGGATTTTTTCTTCTCCTACGTATTTTCGCATAACGGCTTCCATGCGGTGCTGCATTGTGGCATCCTGAGCAAGAATGATACTTTGGAAATCCAGTTGATTTTCTTTTAGCAGCTCTAAAAGATTTGTGATGTTATTGCCGCAGTTGGTTGAACGGCATTCCAAAAGATCGGGGGATAAGTGGTAGCGGTATTTTAGATATTCGGAAAAGACTTCGGCCTCCGTTTTCCCCTGAGTGTCCATAGCGGGAAAGGCGGCG
>JALFIB010000042.1 GCA_022776305.1 Lachnospiraceae bacterium | reverse complement strand
CTGGTGATCAGCGCCTCTGCCGTATCCAGAGAGGTGAGCACATTGACTCCTGTCTCGATGGCATTCCGGCGGATCATGAAGCCGTCCTGTGCATGGCCTACCCCTTGGGACGGTGTATCGATGACGAGATCGATCTCATGTCCAAGAATCAAGTCGAGGATATTTGGGGATTCCTGCTCGATCTTACGGGTCATACGTACCTGAATATCAGCTTCCATCAATGCCCGCGCCGTTCCTTTTGTGGCAAAAATGTTATAACCCAGTGCTTCAAAACGCTTTGCAAGCTCTACCGCTTCAATCTTATCGGCATCACGGACCGTCATGATCATGTTTTTATGGATAGGAAGCTTGATCCCGGCTCCGAGGAAGGCTTTATAAAGAGCCTCATCAAATGTAGCAGCGATGCCAAGGCATTCTCCTGTAGATTTCATCTCCGGCCCAAGACTGATATCTGCTCCGCGGATCTTCTCAAAAGAGAACACCGGCATTTTTATAGCAAAATAATCTGCCTCCGGCTGCAGTCCCGGCGTGTAACCAAGCTCCCTGATCTTCTTGCCAAGGATCACCTTCGTTGCAAGGGGCACAATGGGGATACCCGTCACTTTGCTGATATATGGAACAGTACGGCTGGAACGCGGGTTTACCTCAATGACAAATACCTCATCGTTGCTGACAATAAACTGGATATTGATCAGTCCGATCACGTGAAGGGATCTGGCAAGCTTCCTCGTATATTCTTCGATAACACGCTTGATCTTCGGTGAAATACTCTGTGCCGGATATACGGAAATACTGTCACCTGAGTGGATACCCGCACGCTCGATATGCTCCATAATGCCAGGAATCAAAACATCCTCGCCGTCGCAGACTGCATCTACCTCAATTTCTTTTCCAACAAGGTACTTATCTACCAGAATCGGATGCTCCTGAGCGATCCGGTTGATGATGGCAATATAGCTTTCCACATCCTCATCATTGATGGCAATCTGCATACCCTGTCCTCCAAGGACATAGGATGGGCGCACAAGTACCGGGTAGCCGAGGCGGTTTGCCACTTTTTTCGCTTCTTCTGCAGTATATACCGTATCACCTGCAGGCCTTGGAATACTGCACTTCTCAAGAATTTCATCAAACAGTTCCCTGTCTTCCGCTGCATCCACATTTTCTGCAGAAGTACCGAGAATGGGAACTCCCATCTTCATCAGGGACTCTGTCAGCTTAATGGCCGTCTGTCCTCCAAACTGTACCACAGCTCCGTCCGGTTTTTCCAGACGGACTACATTTTCCACATCCTCCGGTGTCAGTGGCTCAAAATACAGCTTATCTGCAATATCAAAATCCGTACTTACTGTTTCAGGATTGTTGTTGATGATGATGGTCTCATAGCCTTCTTTCGCAAAAGCCCATGTACAGTGAACGGAACAGAAGTCAAACTCAATTCCCTGACCGATCCGGATAGGTCCTGAACCGAGAACGAGGACTTTCTTTTTACCGCTGGTTTCTTCTGCTTCATTTTCACTGCCAAAGACAGAGTAATAGTAAGGCGTTGTTGCCGCAAATTCCGCAGCACAAGTATCTACCATTTTATATGCGGCTGTGATACCGTTTTCGTAACGCATCTCTTTGATCTCGTCTTCGCTTTTGCCTGTCAGCCTTGCGATGACGTTATCGGGGAACTCGATCCTCTTCGCTTCTTTTAAAAGCTCCGTTGTCAGCTCCTGCGTTTTCAAGGCCTGCTCCATCTCTACAATGATTGCTAATTTATCGATAAACCACACATCGATCTTCGTGATGTCATGGATCCTTTCATAAGAGATACCGCGGCGCAGCGCCTCTGCGATCACCCAGATTCTGCGGTCATCTACCTGCTCCAGCTGCTGCATCAGTTCCCCATCATCCAGCCCGGAAAAATCATAGGACATCAAGCTGTCCACATGCTGTTCCAATGAACGGATAGCTTTCATCAGTCCGCCCTCAAAGCTGTCCGAAATACTCATGACCTCACCGGTAGCTTTCATCTGTGTAGTCAGCTGGCGGCTTGCACTGATAAATTTATCAAAAGGAAGGCGCGGCATTTTTACGACGCAGTAATCCAACATTGGCTCAAAGCTGGCATACGTCTTTCCTGTTATAGCATTTTTGATTTCATCCAATGTGTATCCCAGCGCGATCTTAGCTGCCACCTTTGCGATAGGATATCCTGTGGCCTTAGATGCCAGCGCAGAAGAACGGCTGACACGTGGGTTTACCTCAATGACACAGTATTCAAAGCTTTCCGGATGAAGGGCAAACTGAACGTTGCATCCTCCCGTTATTTTCAGCTCACTGATGATATTCAGCGCCGAAGTACGCAGCATCTGGTATTCCTTATCCCCCAGAGTCTGAGACGGAGCCACCACAATACTGTCTCCCGTATGTACACCTACCGGGTCTATATTTTCCATGTTGCAGACGGTGATCACGTTGCCTGCCCCATCCCGCATTACTTCATACTCGATTTCTTTCCAGCCGGCTATGCAGCGTTCTACCAGTACCTGACCCACACGGCTTAAACGGAGTCCGTTTTCCAGAATTTCCACCAACTCATTATAATTATGAGCAATACCGCCGCCGCTTCCTCCAAGGGTATATGCAGGACGGAGAACCACCGGATAACCGATACTGTTGGTAAAC
>JALFIB010000036.1 GCA_022776305.1 Lachnospiraceae bacterium | reverse complement strand
TTCTTGTTCCATATGTAAGGAATCGTATTACGATTGAAATGCTTACGGAGATTACAAATTGGAAAAGAAACAGAGATAAATTGATTCATGCCTTAGCTAAAGTTCCATATGATCATCAATCTATAAAGGGTGTTGCTCTTGAAGGCCAAAGAATAGTTCGAGTTCTAGATAATAAGGTTAAAAGCGTTAATAATTATCATGATAAACTCTTTTTGACACAATAAACTACTATGGGAATAGAGTTTGAATAGGTGCGCTTGGTTTATATATGTGGTGCAAGGATGTGGGAGATATATTGCAATATCGGCAGAGTGAAATTATTTTATAAAGCCAATGTTTTCAATCCCACATACTCTACAATTACCATATACAGTGCCTTTTCCATCCTAAATTTTCTTTTGAGGTCATCTGTGTTATGTTGGTATAACTGAATGACAACACTTTGACAACAAAAAATCAGAGAATGTCATGGACAATATGGACAGAGCAGGATTACATAGATAAAATGGGCTAGAAAACACAGGATAAACGTGATAATACGCCAGACGAAAAACGTGAAGGTGGTAGAACAGTAGGTTCAGGCCGTGTTGCTACAATCATTGAGTAATTATAGCCTGTTATTAGAGCATTAATTCAAATCTTAACCCCAGAGGCTTAGGCTTCTGGGGTTTTATCAAACAAAATCCGATACTCCGATCGTATTTTCATGTCAAAAAAATTATCCTTATTATTTTCACGTAAAGCAAGTGTATTAATACATGTCAGGATCAAAGTGCAACAAATATCCATGCAAATCAAGAGTGTAAATACATGCCAGGATCAGGGCACATCAAATATTCATGTAAATTATGAGCATAAATACATGTCAGGATCAGGGCACATCAAATATCCATACAAATCAAGAGTGTAAATACATGTCAGGATCAGGGCACAACAAACATCCATGTAAAATAGGCATATAAATACATGTCAGAATCAAAGTGCAACAAATATCCATGCAAATCAAGAATGTAAATACATGTCAGGGCCATGGCGCAAGAAATATCCATGTAAAATAGGCACATAAATACATGTCAGGGCCATAGCACATCAAATATCCATGTAGAATAGGGACATAAATACATGTCAGAATCATGTCACAACAAAAATTTATGTAAATCAAGAGCATAAATGCATGTCAGGATCAAAGCGTAACAAAAATCCATGTAAATCAAGAGTAAAAATACATGCCTAAGCCATCGCATAAAAAATATCCATGTAAATCAAGAGCATAAGTACATGTCAGAACCATCACAAAACAAAGTTTACTGTATCACTGATTATAATTACTTGTAAAAGAGCAAAAAATTTTCATTAAGAATATAGGAGGAAATGTGACAGAAATAATTAACAAATTAAATCAAGAGATTGCAGAGCTAGAAAGAATAATTCAGCAATTAAAACAGAATTTATGTACGTATCCGGAGGGTACATTGCAAATTAACCGCAGTAATGGATCTATACAGTACTATCGTAGAAATTGCAGACAATTATCACCAGTAGAAACACCGATACGTCGTCAATATATCAGAAAAGAGCAGCAGGAGCTAGTTAGGAATCTGGCGCAGAAGGATTATGATCAGAGGTTATTAAAAATATTAGAGAACAGGTTAAAAGCTGCAAGTAAAATGAGAGATGTTTACATGCAGGCAGATCCGACAGAGGTTTATGAAAAATGCCATAGCGAGCGAAAAAAATTAATTATTCCGCAGTTTATTTCAGATGAGGAATACGCAGAAAAATGGCAGAACGTAAAAGATAAGGGAAAAGAATTTGCGGAAGGTATGGTGGAAATTTATACAGTGAAGGGGGAACGGGTAAGATCAAAATCTGAGAAGATATTGGCGGATCTGTTTGAACGAAAGAATATACCGTATCGATATGAATACCCTTTAAAGTTATTGGATAGTAAAATAATATATCCGGATTTTACAATCTTGAATAAGAGAACACGAAAAGTGTATTATTGGGAGCATCTTGGGATGATGGATGACGCGGAATACGCAGAAAATGCAATAAAACGAATCCAGAGTATGGAAGCGTCTGGTATTTTGCCGGGAAAAAATCTTCTTATCACGGCAGAGACAAAACAGAATCCAATCAGCATTAAGTCGGTGAATATTTTGATTCAGGAATATTTAATCTAATTTTAATAATGAGAATTACCCTAAATGAATGACTGCTCCATAAAAATATATTATAATAGAAACAAATTTATGAAATATACTTGACTCTTCACTTGGTGCAGGCTGTATAAAGAGTAAAACATTATAAATGAAAACATAGAAGGAGCATGTACTATGAGGATTGGAGAAGTTGCAAAGCGCACAGGACTGAATGTGAGCAATGTGAGGTTTTATGAAAGGAAAGGGCTGCTGGCCCCGGTAAGAGAAGAGGAAAGCAATTATCGGGAATATTCGGAAGGAGACGTCCTTCGGATAAAGGAGATATTGATTTACCGTAAAATGGGGATATCGGTTGAAACCATTGATCTGCTGCTAAATCATCAAGTCGAGCTTAGGGATGTTCTAATCAGGCAGAAGAAGGAACTGGAAGAACAGATCACTAATCTTCAAGGAGCGATGGAATTATGCGATCTGGTTTTGATGGAACAGGGGATTGATGAGGAGCATATCGACCGATATCTGGATTACGTCCATCGTGAAGAAGAAAAAGGGAAAGGTTTTTCTGAAATTACGGAGCTGTTGGATGATATTAACGAATATACCCAGAACGGGGTGTTTTATTACAGGCCGATGACTTCTTGGCTGATTCGTTGGCCTTGGGCAACTCGGATCTTGTCAATTTGCTTTTGGATCGGGATTCTTGCGCTCCCCACCCATCACCTGATTGAAGTGTTTACTGGAAAAGAAGAATTCAGTGTTATTCTGATGCTGATGTATGCAGTGATCATCGGTGTTTATGGATATGGATTCTGGAAATACAGAAAGAATAAATAAAAACCGCAGGCGCAAAAGAAAAGCGAATATTATATTAAAATAAGTGGTAACCTGAATTTTCCGGAAAAATAAAAAGGAGAAGGAAAGTTTATGAGTATTTTTATTGGTTTTTTGAAATATATCATTGAAGTATTTTTTTCTATTACAGGTGATTATGGAGTTGCTATTGTAATTGTGACCGTTTTGGTCAGAACTCTTTTGGTGCCTCTGGACATCAGGCAGCGCAGGCAGATGGAAAAACAAAAAGAAATCAGCAAAAAAATCGATGTGATCAAAAGCAAATATAAAAAGAATCAAAAGCAGATGGAAAAAGAGGTACAGAGAGTCTATCAAGAAAATGGTACAGGGGTGGGCAGCTGTCTCGTTTCTGTGCTGCAGTTGCCGGTTATGCTCGGGTTATATAATGCAATTCGCATGATCTCAGCTGCTGCATGCGCAACTGTGCTGTTACCGTGGATTTCCTCTCTTTTGGTCAGGGACCAATTGTTTCTTATGCCCATTGCCACATTGATCGTGCAGCTGCTGCCGCAGACTTATCCTTATATGAGGTTTTTCAAGGAATTGGAGCTTCAAAAACAGCCGGTCGGTTCTATTGCAGCCATTTTGCTTGTAAATAGCTTATATTTGTTTGTGATTCCATCCGGGTTGGGGTTGTATTGTTTTACTTCCGGATTATTCCAGACGATAGAGCAGCTTATTTTCAACATTATAGAAATACAGAAAAGAAGAGTTCAGCATGCATCATGCTAAGCGGATAAAAAAGTACAGCATGCGTCATGTTAAGGGGATAAAAAAAGTGCGGTATGTTCCATGCTAAGCGGATAAAAAATTGCAGCATATGTCATACGAAACGGGTATAGAAAACTCGGAACATAACATGCCAAGCGGATCATCAGCTTGCCGGGCAGGAGGTGGACATAAAAGGTGTATAAAATTGTATTTAGTGATATTGATGGGACTTTGCTGAATTCCCGCCATGTCGTGACTCCCATGACAAGGGAGGCTATACTTGGTCTGGAAAAACGAGGGATTCGATTCGTGATTGTATCTGCCCGAAGCCCTTCCGGGATATTTCCCATCATGAGGAAGAATGGTTTCCGCTGCCCGGTGATATCCTACAGTGGGGCGTACATACTGGATGAAGATGGAACGGTGGTTTATCAAAAGGGAATGGCGCAGCCAAAGGCGAAAGAGATCATTTCGTTTTTGGAGACGAAGAAGTTTTCTTTGACATGGAATATTTTTTCGGGAGATGATTGGATCGTTAAGGACAGGAAGGATCCGAGGATCGTCCGGGAAGAGGGGATCGTGGAGGCTTGTGCAAGGGAAGGTAGCATTGATTCTGTTTTGCCCCAAGAAAAAGTGCATAAGATCTTGTTGATCTGTGAGGAAGATCAGGTTCCGGAGATCGAGATGCAGCTGAAAGAAAACTTTCCTGAAGTGAATACAGTAAGGTCATCGCCCATATTACTGGAAATCATGGATCTCGGTGTGAACAAAGCGGAAGCTGTCAAAATCCTGTGTGAGCATTGGAAGTCAGATGTGCGGGAGACCATTGCCTTCGGAGACAATTACAATGATATGGAAATGCTGCAGGCAGTAGGATGTGGCGTTGCCATGGGAAATGCGCCAAAAGACATCCAAGAGAAATTTGAATATGTGACGAAGGACAATGACCATGACGGGATCGCCTATATGCTGGAAATGTTGTTAAAGCAGGGATGAGCTGGCATTAATAAGACGGGAATGAGCTGGTGTTATTAAAGCAGAGATGAGCTGGCGTTAATAAGACGGGAATGAGCTGGTGTTATTAAAGCAGGGATGAGCTGGCGTTAATAAGACGGGGATGAAATGGTGTTAATAAGGCGGGGATGAGATGGATGTTTTTACGAAGGAACAGAGACATAAAGTGATGTCGAATATCCGCGGAAAGGATACGTCAATTGAGGTCAAGCTGCGTAAAGCGCTGTGGAAAAAAGGGTATCGGTACCGGAAGAATTATAAAGAACTGCCGGGAAAGCCGGATATTGCCCTAACGAAGTATAAGATCGCTGTTTTTTGTGACAGTGAATTTTTCCATGGAAAGGAATGGGAGGTTGTGCTCCGTCCGCGCCTTCTGAAGGGGAGCAACGGGGAATATTGGGAAAAAAAGATCCTGCGAAATATGGAGCGAGACCATGAAAATGATAAGAAGCTTTTATTTTTAGGATGGACGGTGATCCATTTTTGGGGAGAAGACATAACAAAAAGGACGGATGAGTGTGTCCGTGTAATTGAGGAATGCATTCTGGAGCAGAAACTGGAATCCATGGAAGATGACTGGGAGAAAGAAGCCAGCGAGGAAGATGACTGGGAGAAAGATGGCTATCTGGAATGATTGAGACAAAATAAGAAATGTGCTTATCTTACTCATTATGTATGACTGAGAAAGAAGAGCACATTTTTTATTTTTAAAGAAACTTATATTTTGCTTTATTTAAAACACAAATTCTGTTTTATGTCCCGGGACCATTCCTTTCGGCGATTTTGATAGAGCAAAGCACGAATAACCGACGTTAGGCTCCTTTGTCGGGCGGATCATTCCTTGATATGCTTTAATATTTCAAGTGCGATGGCGTGTGCCATAAGCGGAGGGATGGCGTTGCCTACCTGCGTGTACTGGGGTGTTTCAAGCTTCCGCCTGTCGCCGCCGGTGGTCCGCTTACCCTGGAATACGAAGCTGTCGTCGAAAGACTGCAGCCTTGCCATTTCCCGGACTGTAAGGGAGCGGTCTTCCCCGTAATGTGCGTAATCGTCCCCTAAAGTCATAATGGTGGTACTGGGGGCATCCGCGCGGAGGCAGGAGTAGTTACGCTTGTTGGTGGCAAATGCAGGATGATCCGGGACCGCTTCTTTGGCTGCAATCCAGCTTCCGTATGTGCGCATCAGCTTATAGCGCTCCCGCACAAGATCGTTTTGGTTGGAGGTCTGATGGTTTGCCAGCTCCATGGCCTGAAATTGATCCGGGTCTGCGTCAGCCCAGAAATTCACGGATGTATAAGTGGGCTGCTTAATATTGGGGAAACGGTCGGGGTTTAAACGCCCCTTTTTTGACCAGTCGATATAAGTGCGCTGTTCCTCTCCCTTTTTACTGTCAAGCTGCCCTAAAATACAGCGCTTTGGTTTTTGGTTTGCCTGCTCGTAATAACCTTGGTCGTAGGCTGTTTCGCAGGAATTGTTTTTGATAAAAAGCAGGTCATCCAGTGCCTCGGAAGCCGTTACTTTTTCAGATTCCGTGACAGTTGGCGGTATTTTCCTGATGACAGGCTGGTCCTTGCGGCATCCGATGAAAACAACACGCTGCCTGTTCTGGGGGACGCCATAGTCAGAAGCGTTCAGGACAATTTCTTTATCGATATGGTAAAGGCGTATGGAATCTGCCAGTTTTTTCAGAGAATCTATTTCCTGATCGCTTAAATATGGAGAGAGCAAATTCACCACGCGTTTTACGGTGTCCAATACATGTTCATATAAAATATGAATGGCGAGCTTTACTTCATCGATGGCAGAAATGCCATGGATGGTATCGGTCTTTGCATGGATGCTTTCACAGGCATCATAGAACACGGAAAGGATGTGTTCTTCATCCAAAGTGTCTGTCATGGCGTCAAACTCAGATTTATACGTACTGGAATTGAGCTGGCAGGCATTGATCTCACGCTTGACCGCCTGATTGATCTTCTCAAGAGAATACTGGTGCTTGATCAGGTTCAGCGCCTGACGTACAATGTTCCGCTCTTCTTCTTTTACCGCTTTGCTGTTGCGGAAGGCATTGACAAATTTATCTGAAAGCCTGTCGATATATCCATCCAGCTGGGAAAGGGACATTTCCTGTTTTTTCAGCAAAATGGAATCCAGAAGATAAGAAGACTGCTCTGGGGACATCTCGGCTGATTCGATGGCCTCCAATGCACCGAGGTAATTCTGGCTGTTTTGCTTTATGACAGACTCTTTTTCCAGAGCAATGCGCAGCTTGTCACAGGCATAAGTGCATTCCAGATAGGGCAGGCAGTTTTTGTCAAGCTGTTTCATATATTGTTCTGATAAGGTTATAAATTCTTCTAAAGCATCTGCGTCTATGATGCTGTTGATCTCGCTTAAGATCCGCTCTTTTACTTTCCCGTTGTATTTTGTCAGGATCCCGTAGACGTTTTCCATTACAAAATATTTTGGCTTGATCAGGGAGATGATCTTTAAATAATAAGAAAAGAGATCATCCTTCTTATCATTTTTTTTGCGGGTACCGGCAAGGCTGAAAGATTGGCATGGCGGACCGCCGAGCAGTACATCGATGGGTTTATCCCCATATTTCTGGCGGATCTTGCTCCTTATCACTTCCGGAAAATCAGGATCCGTGATGTCTTTCGTCAAAAACTCCGTATCCAATCCTAATTGGTAATTATAACGCATGCGGTGTGTTACTTCACAAGTTGGATTTATGTCGCTGGCCAGCAGGAAATCGTAATGCAGGCCATTGTATTCTGCCTGCAAAAAACCTTCGCTGAATCCGCCTGCACCGGCGAACAAATCTATAAATGTGGGCATACTATTTCCTCCTCATCCGTATACAGTCTATAAAAGAAGCAGCCACAGGGGCTGGCTTTTCTGCGTTCCTTACATTATAACAGAACTTGCACAAAATGTGCAGGAAAATATGCGGAGGATTAAAAAAGCACATAAAGGAAGCAAAAAAGACTTGCAATATACCATACAGGGGTATATACTTTCTCTGTAAGATACCTATGAGGGGTATTAAGTTATATAACCACTCATGCGCAAGCACATCGTGGTTCATGACTTTTGCCCCTGACATCATTTAATGAGTTGCCCGACAAATGAGCCTAAATTCTATGTCCATTTGTTCCATGGCATCTTTTAATTCATAAAAGGAGGAAACCAGTATGCAGCAATATATTGTGACAGGAATGAGCTGTGCGGCGTGCAGTTCCAGAGTGGAAAAAGTCGTTTCAAAGGTTCCCGGTGTAACTTCCTGCTCCGTCAGCCTGCTGACGAATTCTATGGGAGTGGAAGGGGATGTGTCGCCGGAGCAGGTGATACGGGCTGTGGAAGCGGCTGGTTACGGCGCCTCTTTGAAAGGTAGCAAAAACCGTACAGGTTCAAGATCCGGCTCAGGAACCCAAGCGGGAGCAGGCCCTCAAGCAGGCTCAGGATCCCAAGCAAGCTCAGGATCCAAAGTGGGAGCAGGTCCTCAAGCAGGCTCAGGAGCTCAAGCAGGATCGGAATCAGAATCGGGAACAGCTGCAAAACAGGCTGTGAATATGGCTGCCGAATATGAGGAGATGCTGCAGGATAGAGAGACGCCTGTTATGAAAAAGAGGCTGATCGCATCTCTTGTTTTGCTGATTCCGCTCATGTACCTTTCTATGGGACATATGATGTGGGGGTGGCCGCTGCCGCAGGTTTTAGAGGGAAACCACGTGGCCATGGGTCTGATACAGCTTTTATTTACGACGGCGATCATGGTGATCAACCAGAAATTTTTTATCAGTGGCTTTAAAGGTTTGATCCACCGCGCTCCAAATATGGATACGCTGGTGGCATTGGGATCCGGTGCGTCTTTTGTGTACAGCACTTATGTACTTTTTGCTATGACAGACGCGCAGATGAGAGGGAATGCAGATGCTGTGATGAAATACATGCATGAATTTTATTTCGAGTCTGCGGCTATGATCCTGACACTGATCACGGTGGGAAAAATGCTGGAAGCCCGATCAAAAGGGCGTACAACCGATGCGTTAAAAGGACTGATGAAGCTTGCACCGAAGAAAGCCACCGTTGTGCGTGACGGGGAAGAGGTGGAAGTAAGTATTGAAGAAGTAGGGATTGACGACCTCTTTGTCGTGCGGCCAGGGGAAAATATTCCTGTTGACGGAATCGTCGTGGAAGGAAGCAGCGCAGTCAATGAGTCTGCTCTTACAGGAGAAAGTATTCCGGTGGACAAACAGAGGGGAGACAAGGTTTCTGCTGCCACCTTGAACCAGTCTGGATTTTTAAAATGCAAGGCGACCCGTGTAGGGGAGGACACCACGCTGGCTCAGATCATCCAGATGGTAAGTGATGCGGCGGCTACCAAAGCACCTATAGCGAAAGTGGCTGACCGTGTTTCCGGCGTCTTTGTTCCGGCTGTAATTTCTATTGCAGTGGTGACGGTACTGGCATGGCTTTTGTCCAGTCAATCTATCGGTTTTGCCCTCGCCCGGGGAATTTCCGTCCTTGTGATCAGCTGTCCTTGTGCCCTTGGCCTGGCAACACCGGTGGCAATTATGGTGGGCAACGGAATGGGGGCAAAGCATGGCATTTTATTTAAAACAGCAGTTTCTCTGGAGGAGACGGGAAAAACAGAGATCGTAGCCCTTGATAAAACGGGAACCATCACCAGTGGTGAGCCGAAGCTGACGGACCTTGTGCCATTGAACGGGACAAAGGAGGATACATTGCTTCAGCTGGCATACGCCTTAGAGCAGAAAAGTGAACATCCTCTTGCAAAAGCAATCCTTGATGCGGCCCAGAAAAAAGGGATTCCAAGGGAAGAGATCAGTGATTTTAAAGCAGTACCGGGGAATGGCCTGGCAGGAACGTACAAAGGCAAGGCACTTGCTGGAGGAAACTTAAAATTTATCCGTTCTCATGCCGAGATTACTGCAGATGAGGAAAGTATCAGTGAACGATTGGCAAATGAGGGAAAAACGCCGTTGTTTTTTGCTATGGATGGAAAGCTTTTGGGCATCATAGCAGTAGCGGATGTGCTGAAAGAAGACAGCAGGGAAGCCGTAAAACAGCTTCAAATTATGGGCATCCGTGTGGTTATGCTTACCGGTGATAATGAAAGGACTGCCCGGGCCATCGGAGCACAGGCAGGGGTGGATGAGGTGATTGCAGGCGTCCTTCCGGATGGAAAAGAAAGTGTGATCCGTTCCTTGATGAAGCAGGGGAAGGTGGCCATGGTAGGAGACGGCATCAATGATGCTCCCGCATTGACACGGGCCGATATTGGCATTGCCATCGGGGCAGGTACCGATATAGCCATTGATGCCGCAGACCTTGTACTGATGAAGAGCCGCCTGCTGGATGTTCCGGCTGCCATCCGTTTAAGCCGTGCCACACTGCGCAATATCCATGAAAACTTGTTCTGGGCATTTATTTATAATGTGATCGGTATTCCTTTGGCGGCAGGAATCTGGTATCCTCTTTTTGGATGGAAGTTAAATCCCATGTTCGGAGCAGCCGCCATGAGCCTTTCCAGTTTTTGCGTTGTGACCAATGCCCTCAGGCTTAATCTGTTTCAAATGTATGAAACAAGGCGGGATAAAAAAATCAAACAAAAAAAAGAAACCAAACAAAATAAAAAGGAGAGAAAAACAATGGAAAAAACAATGAAGATCAACGGAATGATGTGCGGACACTGCGAGGCAAGAGTCAAGAAATGTCTGGAGGCGCTGCCTCAGGTAGAGGAGGCTGTTGTCAGCTACAGAAACGGGACTGCAGTTGTGAAATTAAATGGGACGATTGCAGATGATGTGCTGAAAAAAACGGTGGAGGATCAGGATTATGAGGTAACCTCTATCGAGTAAAAGCGGAGGATAAAGAAGAGGCTGCTGCAGAGTATTTTTATATTTTGCAGCAGCCTCTTTTTTATCCTTCGCCGACGTAAGGGCTTTGCTTGTTTTGGAATGAGATTTACGGATTGCCCCGTCCTTCACTTGACTTTTTCAGACAGTTATAAGAAAATGGACGTAATGGAGAGGAGACATATATTATGGAAGAAAAATTGATGACAGACCGTAAAAATGCGACAGAAAAATTGTATTATAAAGATGGTTACATGAAAGAATTTACGGCAGAGGTGGTATCTTGTGAAAAAGAGAAAAAAGGCTACCGCGTGGTGCTTGACCGCACTGCTTTTTTCCCTGAGGGAGGAGGGCAGTTTGGGGATATCGGATGGATCGACGATGTCAGGGTACTGGACACGCAGGAAAAAGAAGGTATCATTAGCCATATGACAGAAGCACCTTTTGAGGTAGGTGCCCATGTAACAGGAAAACTTGATTTCGCGGAGCGGTTTAGCCGGATGCAGCAGCATACAGGAGAACACATTTTGTCCGGCATCGTACATCGCCTTCATGGATATGATAATGTTGGCTTTCACCTTGGTGCTGAAGTGACCACATTGGATTTTAACGGTGAACTTGATGAGGAGCAGGTGCGAGAGGTTGAGGTATTGGCGAACCAGGCAGTTTTTGACAATATACAGGTGAACATCCTGTATCCTTCAAAAGAAGAGCTTCAGACCCTTGAGTATCGTAGCAAGATTGAGATCGAGGGCCAGGTAAGGATCGTGGATATCCCGGGAATCGACCGATGTGCCTGTTGTGCTCCGCACCTTAGCCGGACCGGAGAGATCGGGCTGATTAAAATTCTGGCTTGTGACAAGCACCGCGGCGGCTGCCGTATGACTATGGTCAGCGGTATGCGCGCTTTGGAGGATTACCGGTTAAAACAAAAATCTGTGACGGAGGTGTCAGTGGCCCTTTCCGCAAAACCGGACAAGATCGGAGAAGCTGTTGTACACCAGAAAGAACAGATGATGAAAATACGGGAGCATCTGAATCACCTTCAGGAATCTTATTTGAAACAGAGGCTGGATGAGATCAAGGCGGAAGATTCCTACGTCTGCATTTTTGTGGAGGATTTTGACAATATTGCTGTCCGCAATTTTGTCAATGATGCCACGGAACGCTGCAGCGGTATTTGCGGTGCTTTCGTGGGAAATGATGCGAACGGCTACCGGTATATCCTTGGCAGCAAACAAAAAGATGTGCGGGAGCTTTCTAAGAAGCTGAATGAAGCTTTTAGCGGAAAAGGCGGCGGAAAGCCGGAAATGGTACAAGGATCCCTTACAGGAACGCAGGAAGAGATCCTTCGGATGTTTGAATCATAAAACAATGGAATAGATCAAAGGGAGGAAGAAAAATGGATACAGTCAGATTGGGAAAAACAGAGATCGTGGTGAATAAAAATGGATTTGGAGCCCTTCCCATTCAGAGAATCAGCGATGAGGAGGCGGTGAAGATTGTCAGGACGGCCTACGACCGTGGGGTGACATTTTTTGATACGGCCAGATTTTACACAGACAGCGAACATAAGCTGGGCCTTGCGCTGTCAGATGTCCGCAGCCAAGTCTACATATCATCAAAAACAGCAGCTGTGAAGCCGGAGGATTTCTGGAAAGACCTTGACACCACACTGACTAATTTAAAGACAGATTACTTAGACATTTACCAGTTCCACAATCCGTCTTTCTGCCCGAAGCCGGGAGATGACAGCGGCGTGTACGAGTGCATGCTGGAGGCGAAAAAGCAAGGAAAGATCCGCCATATCGGTATTACAAACCACCGTCTGGCTGTGGCAAATGAGGCAATTGAGTCAGGGCTTTACGAGACACTCCAGTTCCCATTCTGCTATCTGGCCACGGAGGATGATATTGCGCTTGTCCGCGCATGTAAAGAAAAAGACATGGGATTTATTGCTATGAAAGCCCTTTCAGGCGGACTGATCACAAATTCTGCTGCAGCCTATGCCTTTGAAGCACAGTATGACAATGTGCTTCCCATCTGGGGCGTACAGCGCATGAGCGAAATGGAGGAATTCTTGTCCTATATTGATTGCCCGCCGCAGATGACAGATGAGATTCGTGCCGTGATCGAACATGACAGGAAAGAACTGATGGGAGAATTCTGCCGTGGATGTGGTTATTGTATGCCATGTCCGGCCGGGATTGAGATCAATAACTGCGCCCGGATGTCGCTGATGATCCGCCGCGCCCCGTCAGCTGCCCAGCTTACACCGGAAATGCAGGCAAAAATGATGAAGATCGAAGAGTGCCTCCACTGTGAACAGTGTATGAGCAAATGTCCATACCATTTGAATACGCCGGAGCTTCTCGCGAAAAACCTGAAAGATTATAAAGAGATTCTGGCAGGAAAAGCGTATTAAAAAGCGTACAAAAAGCGTATGAAAAAGCGTACAAAAAGCGTATGAAAGAGTTTCGAAAGGAAATCAATCCCAAGAGAAGGGAGTAGATTCAATTTGTATCGAATGCTGTAGAGTAATGAAACCGTTACTTTGCAGCATTCTTTTTACGTTCTGGAAAATTACGATTTCCTAGAACGTAAAAATGCTCTGCGAGGATGCGACCCGGGGAGCGGAATATCCCATCACACATGCAGAAAAAAACATCACACGTACAGAAAAAATTCAAAATAGACTTAGAATTTTGAAAAAAGGTATTGACATCTTGTGATTACTGTATATAATGAATATATACAGTAAAACAAAAGCAATACAGCTCTAAAGGAGGCACCAAATGAATATCATCATCAGTAATTCAAGCGGCCAGCCGATATACGATCAGATCACGTCACAGATAAAAGCATTGATTATGGCAGGGGAACTGAAAGAAGGAGATGCTCTTCCTTCCATGCGTTTTTTGGCGAAAGAGCTCCGTATCAGCGTGATCACCACGAAGCGGGCATACGAAGAACTGGAGCGTGACGGATTTATTGTGACAGTACCGGGCAAAGGCAGCTACGTTGCTGAGAAAAATCTTGATTTTGTCAGAGAAGAGCAGCTGAAAAGTATTGAAGAACATATGCAGGAAATCGTCCGTTTATCAATGGGTTGCAACTTAACCTTGGACGAGTTGAAAGACATGTTGGAATTAATTTACTGCGGGGAATAGCAGACTGAAAAATGTTGGAATTGATGTACTGCGGTGAATAGCAGATTAAAAAGTAGTGTGCGAGGTGAGCACAAGTCAGGGGGATGTTATGAGTAATGCACTTGAAATCAAAAACCTTACAAAATCCTATCCGGGGTTTGTTCTGGACCATGTCAATATAGAGCTGCCTACAGGTTGTGTGATGGGATTGATCGGAGAGAACGGAGCAGGAAAGAGTACGACCATCAAATTACTCCTCGGTCTTGCCAGACGTGACGAGGGAGAGGTGAAAGTCCTTGGGGAAGCTATGACTACGGAGAACAGGAAGCTAAAAGAGCATATCGGTGTGGTGATGGATGAATGTAATTTTCCGGACTGCATGAGACTGAAAGAAATCCATAAAATGATGCGCCAATGCTACAAAACCTGGAATCAAGTCCGTTTTGAAAACCTTCAAAAAGAATTTAACCTGCCCTCAGATAAGCAGGTCAAAGACTTTTCAAGAGGCATGAAAATGAAACTGTCCATAGCAGTGGCGCTTTCCCACGACAGCAGACTGTTGATCCTCGATGAAGCCACCAGTGGGCTGGATCCCATCGTGCGGGATGAGATCTTAGATATTTTTTTGGATTTTATGCAGGACGAAAGCCACAGCATCTTGATTTCTTCCCATATATTAAGCGATCTGGAAAAGATCTGCGATTATATCACCTTTCTCCATAAAGGGAAAGTGGTTTTCAGCGAAGAGAAAGAAGCGCTGCAGGAAAAATACGTCATCGTAAAATGCAGCGAACAGGATTTTTCCGCACTGGATCCAAAAGCGATCATCGGAGTTAGAAAAAACAGTTTTGGCGTAGAAGCTCTGGCTCTTAGGGGAAGGATACCGGGAAGCTTCCTGCAGGAACATGCATCTATCGAGGATATCATGCTCTATCATGTAAAGGAGGGATCGAGATGAGAAGCTTGCTCTATAAAGACCTGATGAATTTAAAACAGTTGGCAAAAACTTATCTTTTTATCATAGTTATTTGGGGCGTTATCGCCTGGATGCAAAAAAATGCGGGATTTCTGGGAGGAGCGCTGGCAGTATTTGCAGTGATGTTTTCTATGTCTTCCTGGGCTTATGATGAAAAAGCGGGATGGGATAAATATGCACTCACCATGCCGATAGGAAAAAAAGAAATCATTTTATCGAAATACCTATTGGCCTTTCTTGCGCTGGTAGTTGGAATCCTGCTTTTTGGGATCCTGAGCGCTTGCATGAAAATGGATATCATGGAATTTCTGCCGATGGTTGCCATATTCTTTGCCTTGGGGTTGTTTATGACGGATCTTGTGTTTCCTATTATTTTCCGATTTGGCACAGAAAAGGGCAGATATATGATGATCGCTGTCTTTTTAGTTATCTCCCTTGTGGCAGTGTTTTTGCAGGATGTGGAGATTCCCGCTGTTTTCACAGGGGTATCCCCGGAGGCAATGGTAATCATAGCAGTGGTTTTGGCTATCGTCCTAATGCCGGTGTCCATTTCTGTGAGCTTTTGGATTTATAGTAAAAAAGAGTTTTAACCGAATCAAGTAGCGAAGCGGATTGCGAATATCTGCTTGACCATGTGAAATATGCACAATTTATACGGCGCTAAATCTCGGAAAATTGAACAAAATTTCAAAAACTGCTTACATGTTATCGATTCCTTATGATATAATTCATGAAAAGAGCCAAGGGACGAATGGACATAAAATACATGCATGTATTTTTAGGTCTAAGGGGGCTAGGTGTCATTCAAAAAGGAGGAATAGATAATGAAACGAATTACCAGTGCATGTTTGGAGCAGACGATTCGATTTGATACGTATAATGATGCGAAACCAGAGGAGGACCTGAAAAAATTTCTGGAGCTTATGGACCGGAAAAAAACAAAATACCAGCTGGTGGACCAGAGGCAAGAAAGTGATGGTACGATCTTTATTAAAATAAAGAAACAGTACAATACGTACAAGACGGACGGTTATATTGACTGATGCAGGAATGTGGCGGGCTGAGATGGCTTGTAATGCAGAGCCTGAAACATCAAAAATGGGTGTTGGCGGTGGTTCAGGGAACCTTTGAAGAGTACCGTGTCACAGACATGATGTCTGAAAATGTGGAGTTGATGGTACAATGTGCCGATTATCTCAACAGAGGGATCGTGGGGACGGGACTGGACCAAGGGCATATCCGAAAGCTGGAACAGCTGAGAGATGAACATAGTGAATGAGAACTGTTGTAAGTGTGTAAAAAACACTGCAGCAGTTCTTTTTTTGTCATGGCGACGAGAAAAATGGACATCGTGTTTGCACGAATGGACATTTGGCGACCGCTGATCAGAGCGAGATATGCGAAGCTTATCTTGTCTCTGCCATGGCGACGAGGAAAATGCTCATCCCTGATGGTAGGGCATCTGTAAAAGTTTTTCTAGTTCCCGTACTGCAATACTGCTGGTACGGGAAACGTCTTTTACCAGACTGATGTGCCGGCCCGGTACTTCACAGTCTAAATGGAGTTCAAAGACTTCCTCTTTTTGGATGGCTTCTTTTACACAGACATCAGAGAGGAAACCTATCCCAAGATCATGTTTGATCATAGGAAGGATCTGGTCTGTAGTAGCCGCTTCGATCTCCGGAAGCAGGGTTAAACCGTGCTCAAAAAAGAACTGATTGTAAAAGTCCCTCGTATTGGTCTGGGAATTCAGGAAGATCAGAGGATAATTGTGCAGATCTTCCAGCTTCAAGACAGCTTTTGACAAATATCGGAAACGTGGGCCGCCGACAAGCTGTTCCCGGATGGTCAAAAGCGGGATCTCTTTGAGGGGCCGTGAAATATTGATAGGAGTGGTGACCACTGCAAAATCAACTAATCCTGCTTTCAAAGACGTTATAGCCTGAGAGGTGGTAACACTGGAAATATGGATCCGGATACCGGGATAAAGGGTATGGAATTTTTGCAGTCTGGGAAGCAGGACGGCATTTAAGGCCGTTTCACTTACGCCGATGGAGACGATACCGTTTTTCAGGCTTTTGGCATCGGAGAGTTCCTGTTCGGCAGCTTTTAACTGCTGGTGCGCTACGCTGACACGGTTGAAAAGGCGCTGGCCTTCCGGAGTAAGAGTGACTCCGCGGTTGGAGCGCATAAAAAGACGGCATCCAAGCTCATGCTCCAGATTACTGATGGCCCGGGATACATTGGGCTGGTTACTCATCAGTACGTCTGCGGCCTGAGTTATATTTTTGTACTTTGCAACGTAATAAAAAATCCGGTAATAATCATAAGTAATGTTCATTATTATCTACCTGCCATACCAATTTGATATATCATACAAACAAAATATATATTGTACACATTGAAATAAAACGAGTATAATACATCGCGTCTTGAATGGCAAGCAGATATTTCCCAATGCACCGGATATAATGCACCAGATACAGTGCACCGGATACAATGCACCGGATACTGTGCATCGGACTCAGTGTGCCGGATGAGGAACATCAGTGCTTGACAGTGACAGCGAAAGAAGAGGAAAAGGAGGAAAAATTTATGGAAAGGAAGCGGTGCTATGGAACGTCTGGCAGAAAACCTGCTTGAAGAACTGAATTGCGAAACCGTCTTTACGATTCCGGTTTTGGGTGGAATGGAAGTAGCTGAATCCACGGTGATCACATGGGTCATTATGGCGTTTATTGTGTTGCTCTCGATTTGGCTGACCAGAGATCTAAAAGTAAACCAGATCAGTAAACGTCAGGCAGTAGCGGAATTTATTGTTACGTGGCTGCAAAACTTTGTCAGGGGAATGATCGGGGAAGAAGCAAAAGAATACGTGCCTTATCTGGTTTCCGTGCTGATCTACATTGCTTTATCCAATGTGATCGGGCTTTTCGGATTGAAGCCGCCTACAAAGGACCTGAACGTAACGGTTGCCCTTTCACTGATGAGCATTATTTTGATCGAAGCATCCGGAATCAGGAAAAAGGGTGTAAAAAAATGGTTCAAAAGCTTTGCTGAACCGGTGGCAGTCATTGCCCCCATCAACGTGCTGGAGATTTTTATCCGGCCATTGTCTTTGTGCATGCGATTATTTGGAAATGTGTTAGGTGCCTTCGTAATCATGGAACTGATCAAACAGATCCTTCCGGTAGGCCTTCCACTTCCCTTTAGTTTTTATTTTGATATATTTGACGGATTGATCCAGGCATACGTTTTTGTGTTCCTGACATCACTGTTTATTAAAGAAGCTGTGGAGTAAATGATACATACATAAAATCGAAAAGGAGAATGACAAATGAGTACATTAATTGCAATTGGAGCAGGTATCGCAGTATTGACAGGTATCGGAGCTGGTATCGGTATTGGAATCGCAACGGCAAAAGCAGCAGATGCAGTAGCAAGGCAGCCGGAAGCAGAAGGTAAGATCAGTAAGATCCTTCTTCTTGGATGTGCTCTGGCAGAGGCAACCGCAATTTATGGTTTCGTTATCGCCCTGCTTATTATTTTGTTCTTGAAATAATTACGGAAAGAAAAAGTAGATAAAACCAGAAAGGCAGGAAGAGAAATGCTTCGGTTAGATTGGAACATTTTGTTTAACATTATCAATATACTGATTCTCTATTTTTTACTGAAACGTTTTTTGTTTAAACCGGTCAATGGGATCTTGGAAAAACGCCAACAGGAAGCTGACAGTATTTTTGCCCAGGCAAATGAAAAAGAAGCACAGGCGCAGGAGAGCAAGGCGCAGTATGAGACACTGCTTGGCGAAGCAAAAAGTGAGAAAGAGAAGATCGTGGCAGAAGCCAGAAAAGAAGCATCTGCAGAGTATTCCCGCATTGTAAGTGAAGCAAAGGACAAGGCAGGGGCTATTGTAGAAAAAGCGCAGGCAGACGCAGAGAAAGAAAAGAATGCCATACTGGAACAGGCAGATGCGGAGGTACGGGATATGGTACTGACGGCAGCTGCAAAGATGGCCGGCGCTGCAGAAGGAGAAGATACCGACCATGCGCTTTACGACCGCTTCCTTGAAAAAGTAAACGGCCACAACCAGAAATAGGAAGTCAGACGGAACGGAGAATAATATGGAACAGTCAGTAGAAAAAAATGCAGAAATGTGCCAGAAGGGCAGCGTAAAGAGCAGGCCGTCTGTGCAGGCGGTACTGCGCTGTGTGACAGCTCCCGACGAAAAACAGCTGGAAAAGATCCGCAGCTTTGCTGCATCGAAATGTGGTTCGGATGAGATTCATCTGGAGTGCATACAAGACCCTTCACTTGGCGGAGGATTTGTGCTGACCATCGGCGATAAAGAATACGACTGGTCAACAAGCGGAAGAATCAGCCAGATGAAAGAGCAGCTGGGTAATATTTCCGGAAATACGCAGGGCTTAAAAGGCATTATTTCAATCTTAAAAAGTAAAATAGAAGATTTCGATTTAAAAGCAAAGGAAAGTGAAGTCGGTACCGTAAACTGGGTAGGCGACGGCATTGCAAACATTGAAGGGATTGACCATGCCATGTACGGCGAGATTGTGGTATTTGACAATGGAGTAAAAGGCATGGTGCAGGACATCCGCCGGGATGAAGTGGCATGTATCCTCTTTGGAAGAGATACGGGGATTCGTGCAGGGGCACGGGCTGCGAGAACGTATCGCAGAGCTGGTATCCCGGTGGGCGAAAGCTTCTTGGGAAGAGTGGTAGATCCACTGGGTGCGCCTATTGACGGACTGGGCGATGTCCCGGCAGCAGATTACCGCCCTATGGAAGCAGAGGCTCCGGGAATCGTGGAGCGGAAATCGGTAAGCGTTCCCTTGGAAACAGGGATCCTTGCCATTGATTCCATGTTCCCCATTGGCCGGGGACAGCGTGAACTGATCATTGGCGACCGACAGACAGGAAAGACATCCATTGCCCTCGACACGATCCTGAACCAGAAAGGGAAAAATGTGATCTGCATTTATGCAGCCATCGGACAGAAGTCATCTACCATTGCAAAATTAGTCAATACATTAAAAAAATACGATGCCATGGAGTACACCATTGTTGTGGCTGCCACGGCTTCAGATCCGGCACCCCTTCAGTATGCAGCACCTTATTCTGCTACAGCCATGGCAGAATATTTCATGCATCAGGGAAAAGATGTGCTGATCGTGTACGACGATCTCTCAAAACATGCAGTTGCATACCGCGCACTGTCCCTTTTGCTAGAACGGTCACCGGGACGTGAGGCATATCCGGGAGATGTATTCTACCTTCATTCAAGGCTTTTGGAACGGTCCAGCCGGTTGAATGAGGCAGCCGGGGGAGGATCTATCACAGCCCTTCCCATTATTGAGACGCAGGCAGGTGACCTCTCAGCCTATATCCCTACCAACGTGATCTCCATCACGGACGGTCAGATCTTCCTTGAGAGTGACTTATTCTTCTCAGGCATGCGCCCCGCAGTGAACGTAGGACTTTCCGTGTCCCGTGTGGGAGGCGAGGCACAGACTAAAGCAATGAAAAAGGCTGCGGGAAGTATCCGTATCGATCTTGCCCAGTACCGTGAGATGGAAGTGTTTACACAGTTTAGTTCCGATCTGGATCCGGCGACCAAAGAGCTTCTCCAGTACGGAAAAGGTCTGATGGAGCTGTTGAAACAGCCCCTTTGCCATCCGCTTTCTATGGCAGAACAGGTGGTAACACTTTGTGCTGCTACCGGCAAGGTGATGCTGGAAGTCCCACTTCCAAAGATGAAATCCTTCCAAAACGACATGCTTGTATGGTTCCGCGAAAACCATTCTGACATCATGGAGGAATTGACGGTAAGCGGTACGCTTAGCGATGAGCTAAAAGGAAGGATTCTTGATGCGGCCAAAGAATTTAAAGCTTCTTGGCTGAATGCTTCTGAGAATTAGGAAAAGCATAAAAAATAGAAATAGGTGGTGAGCAGATGGCTAACACACGCGAGATACAAGGAAGAATGAAAAGCATCCGTGATACAATGAAGATCACCAATGCAATGTATATGATCTCCTCCACGAAGCTGCAGAAGGCCCGAAGGGAATTGGAAGAGACAGAACCTTATTTCTATACGCTGCAGTCCATGCTTTCCCGAATCATACGCCATATGCCGGATATCAGGCATAGGTATTTTGATGACGATTATGAGTGGAACGGAAAACGGCAGGGCTATCTCGTTGTCACAGGCGACAAGGGCATGGCAGGAGCTTATAACCACAATGTCCTGAAACTGGCAGAAGAGAGGATCCAGCAGGCAGAGTCCTATTCCCTCTATGTAGTAGGGGAAGTGGGACGCCAGTATTTCCACAGTAAAAAGATTCCGGTTGATGAGCATTTCCTGTATACGGCACAGAACCCCACGATGCACCGCGCACGTGTCATAGCTGGGAAAATGCTGGAGCTGTATGAATCAGGAACAGCCGATGAAATTTACATGATTTATACGACGATGAAAAATGCAGTGCAGACGGAGACAAACATGGTCCGCCTTCTTCCACTTTCCAAAGTGGATTTTAAGGTTTCGCAGATGCCCATGAATGTCTATCAGGAGGAATTTTTCTTCCAGCCGTCTCCGGAGCAGGTGCTGGACCATGTGGTGCCCAACTATCTGGCCGGTTACGTTTACGGTGCATTGATGGAATCCTACTGCAGCGAACATAATGCCAGAATGACAGCTATGCAGTCAGCAAATGACAGCGCACAGGAAATGCTCCATGGACTGTCCATTGAGTATAACAGGGTGCGTCAGGCGGCGATCACGCAGGAGATCACTGAAGTCATCAGCGGAGCAAAGGCCCAGAAGAGGAAAAAGAAAAAACACCCTCAGGCAGCTGGCGGGGATCCCGGTGAAGGCCGGGGAAATGCACGCAGCATCATGGAAGGAGTCAGAATATGACAAAGGGAAAAATCGTTCAGGTTTTGGGACCTGTAATCGACGTGGAATTTGAGGACGGCGACCTGCCCTATATCAAAGACGCGTTAGAGGTCCAGAATGATGGAAAAAGGTGCGTCATGGAGGTGGCACAGCATATCGGGGAAAATACGGTACGCTGTATCATGCTCGCTTCCAGCGACGGACTTCATAAAGATATGGAAGTAACAGCCACCGGTTCCGGTATCCGTGTTCCGGTAGGTGAGAAGACACTGGGAAGGCTGTTTAATGTTTTGGGTGACACCATTGACGGAGGAGAAAGCCTTGAAAAGGAAGAGCACTGGTGTATCCATCGTGAGGCACCCAGTTTTGAGGAACAAAGCCCGGTAGAAGAAATGCTTGAGACCGGTATTAAAGTTATTGACCTGCTGGCACCTTATGCCAAAGGCGGAAAGATCGGATTGTTCGGCGGAGCAGGCGTGGGAAAGACCGTCCTGATCCAGGAACTGATCCGAAATATCGCCACGGAGCATGGCGGTTACTCTATTTTTACCGGTGTAGGGGAGCGTTCCAGAGAGGGAAACGACCTTTGGAGTGAAATGAAGAGCTCAGGAGTACTGGAAAAGACTGCCTTGGTGTTCGGGCAGATGAATGAGCCGCCCGGAGCACGTATGCGTGTTGCCGAGACGGGGCTTACCATGGCAGAATATTTCCGTGACGTACAGAACCAAAATGTGCTCTTGTTTATTGACAATATTTTCCGATTTGTACAGGCAGGATCAGAGGTGTCTGCATTGCTGGGACGTATGCCCTCAGCAGTAGGTTACCAGCCTACTCTGGCAACGGAATTAGGAGAACTGCAGGAGAGGATCGCCTCAACAAAGAAAGGATCCGTTACCTCTGTGCAGGCAGTTTACGTGCCGGCAGATGACCTTACGGACCCTGCACCTGCGACAACCTTTGCCCATCTGGATGCCACAACGGTACTGTCCAGAAAGATCGTGGAGCAGGGTATTTATCCGGCGGTGGATCCCTTGGAATCCAGTTCCCGTATCTTGGAAGAGGATGTTGTGGGAAAAGAACACTATGAGACGGCACGCAGGGTTCAGGAGATCCTCCAGAAATACAAAGAATTGCAGGATATCATCGCGATCCTTGGCATGGAGGAACTCTCAGAAGCAGACAAGGTGACAGTATACCGGGCAAGAAAGATCCAGAGGTTTTTGTCACAGCCCTTCCATGTGGCCGAGAATTTTACCGGCGTACCGGGAAAATACGTACCGGTCAAAGAGACAGTACGGGGCTTCAAGGCAATCATAGATGGAGAGATGGACGATTATCCGGAAGCTGCCTTTTTCAATGTGGGTACGATCGATGAGGTAAAAGAGAAAGCGAAACAGATGGAAGCGTCCATGCATGCCTGATGGCTTCCGGGAAGGAGTAGGATACCATGGCTGAGTTTCATTTGAGAGTGGTGGCCAGCGACAAGGTCTTTTATAATGGAATGTGTGAAGTGGCTATCGTTCCGGGACTCGACGGTGAGTGGGCATTTATGGCCCACCATGATGATATCGTTGTGGCAGTCCAGCCCGGCGAGATGCGGTTTAAAAAACCGGACGGAGTCTGGGAGACAGCCATCGTGGGAAGCGGATTCGCCCAAATGGCAAATAACCGGGCGATGGTGTTAGTGGATACGGCAGAACGTCCGGAAGACATTGACGAGGTGCGAGCGCAGGAAGCGCTGGAGCGCGCCAAAGAGGAGATGCGCCAGAAGCAGTCCATTCAAGAGTATAGGATCTCCCAAGCCTCACTGGCGAGAGCCATTTCAAGGTTAAAAGGGAAGAAAAACAAAAATGTAAACCTGTAGTTTTGCAGAATATACTTATATTTATAAGGCAGAAGTTATAGGCGAAGGCCGTTTTGGTGGTCAGGAAAGATCATCATAACGGTCTTTTTTTCGTTATAGAAATTACGATTTCCTATAACGTAAAAATGCCTGTTCCTCTTACTCAAAGTGGCATTGACGAAAAAATAACGAAATCAGTTTTGGAAAACACGAGAAATACCTTTATATTTCGCAAAAAAATAAACTTTTTATAAAATAAGAATAAAAAATATGTACAAAAATCGATGCTCAAATTCATTTATTATGTGGAATAGACACAATTGTCAAAGTATGGTATCATTGCTGTAGTACAGGTGATAAGGAGTACGTGAAAAAAGGCTGAAAGAGAGGAGGACAGGAGGGTTTTCATATTTTGAGAGTGTAAGAAAATTAGGAGGTAAATAAGTTGAAGAAATTAAAGTATGTTTTGGATAATTTTGAACGATGGATCATGATGGCTTTATTCGTAGCCCTGTTCTTTATCGTTATGGCCGGAATCATCTCACGTGTTGTTTTCAACAGCCCGTTCACATGGACGGAAGAAGCAGCAAGATTAGTGTTCATCTGGCTCATCTTTATGGGAATTTCTTATGGTACAAAATACGATAAGCACATCAATGTGACGATCGTACTGGATAAGATGCCGAAGAAAGTATCTGTTCTGTTTACGATCTTCTGGGATATCGTAGCACTGGCCATCTTCGTATGGATCGGATTTTACGGAGTACAGTACATCATTTATATGAGTAATTCTGTTACATCTGTATTGCGGATCAATCAGGGTATCACTACATCGATCGTTGCCATCAGTGCGATTCTGAATGTGATCCGTATTATCGAGAAACTGATCACAGAGCACATTCCGCAGTTTAAGGAGGCGTAATCATGGGTGGTTTTAGTGTAGCGTTTATCGCTTTTCTTGTAATATTTGTAGTATTTCTGTTTTTCGGAGCGCCGATTTACCTGAGTCTTCTATGCAGCGGCCTTGCTTATGTATTTCTTCATGGCGGCATTGATAACATGGCAGTTATGGCAAAGATGTACGGCAGCCTGAACAACTTCGTGCTTCTGGCTATCCCCATGTTCATGATGGCAGGTATTATCATGAATCAGGGCGGTATCACAGACCGTATCTTCGGATGGTGCCGTTCTATGCTGGGTCATTACCCGGGCGGTCTTGCATACGTTAATATCTTTTCATCCTTTATTTTTTCCGGTATGTCCGGATCTGCCCTTGCAGACGTAGGCGGACTTGGTCAGGTTGAGATCAAAGCCATGCGAGATGAGGGATACGAAGATGATCTGATCTTTGGTGTTACTGCTGCATCTGCTACCATGGGACCGATCGTTCCGCCTTCCATCCCGATGGTTATTTACGGAGCTGCGGCAAGCGTTTCTGTAGGTACTCTGTTTATGGCAGGTGTAGGCCCCGGTATTGTTATCGGACTGATCCTTGCAGTTTACGTATTCATTGCTGCGAAGAAGAGAGGATATAAGGTACATGCAAAGCAGCCGTGGAAAGTAAGATGGCAGCTGTTCAGAAAGAGCTTCTGGGCTTTGATGATGATCGTCATCATCCTAGGCGGTATTTCCTGCGGTATCTTCACACCGACCGAGGCTTCCTGTATCGCCATTGCTTACTGTCTCGTAGTCGTTTGCTTCGTATATAAAGAGATGCCGGTAAGCAAAATCAAAGACAGCGTCAGCGAAACAGTTACAGGTATCGTACCAGCACTTGCTATCGTTGCATCCGCATCCCTCTTTGGATGGGTACTCCAGTTTGAGCATCTTGGAAAATTGATGCTGAACGGTATGCTTTCCCTTACCACAAATAAATGGATCATCCTGCTGCTGATCGACCTGATCCTTCTGTTCTTTGGTATGATCCTTGACTCTACACCGACGATCCTTCTTCTGGTACCGATCTTCCAGCCGCTGGTTCAGCAGCTCGGTATTTCTGAGATCCACCTTGGTATCATCGTAGTTATGAACCTGATGATCGGTCTTATGACTCCGCCTTACGGACAGTCACTGTTCATGCTGGCAGGTGCCACGAAGACGCCGTTTAATAAAGTCGTCAAGTACGTCATGCCATGGCTGATCCCGATGTTTGTTGCCCTTGCCCTCGTTACCTTCTGCCCGGCAATTACATTGACGATCCCGAGACTTCTTGGCATGGCAGTATAATCGAATCAAGTAAGTCCCATTTGCGGTACTTACACGGTCAGATGGCGTACAGGCGCCATTTGGCCAACTATCACTACGTAGGAAAGCGGTCTGGTAACCTCCGCTTTACTAAATAAAACATTTTAAAACCGAAAGGAGAACAAGTAATGAAAAAAAGAATTGTAAAAGCTATGTCAGTGGCAATTGCTGCAACAATGGCAATGAGCGCAATGGTTTGCACCGTTCAGGCTGAGGAAGAGCACTATCCGGGATGGGGCGTTTACTACCGTGAAGGTGATCCGGAAGCAAACATTGATGTTGAGATCACATCTGAAGATGAAATCGTTTGGACAGTCGCAAGCTGCCTGACAGAGGACAATCCCCAGTCCGTAGCTATCGCAAGAATCGCTGAGGATCTTGCAGAGCTCACAGACGGCAAATTCACATGGGACGTATTCTACAATTCAGAGCTTGGTTCTGAGAACGAAGCAGTTGAGCTTTGCCGCAACAACACAGTACAGTTCGTTACTTCCAACGTAACCGTTATGCCGAACTACGTTGAGAGAATCGGTGTTTTCGCACTTCCGTACCTGTTCCATTCAGCAGAAGACCAGCTGACATACCTTGCTACAGCTGATATGGCACATGAGATGTGGGCAGAGCTGGAAGAAGCTTCCAATCTCGTAACACTTGGCTTCCAGTGCTCCGGTTCCAGATGTCTTTCCACAAAGGGTGTAAAACAGATCACATCTCCGGAAGAACTGAAGGGTACAAAGGTTCGTTGTATGGACGCTCAGGTATGGCAGAACGTTATCTCCGCACTTGGTGCTACTCCGGTGCCGATCGCTTACACAGAGCTTTACACAGCACTTCAGACAGGTGTAGTTCAGGGACAGGACAATCCGGCTTCCAACACAGTTGACGGTAAATTCTACGAAGTTCTGGATACATTCTATCAGACAGAGCACTGCTACCTGATCTCTGCATTCTACACAAACTCAACAGCATGGGATGCACTTCCGGATGACTACAAGGCACTTGCTCAGGCTCTGTTCCAGAAATACCTTGGCGACCAGTACAAAGTAGATATTGATGCATTCACAGATGAGTGCTACAAGACAATGGAAGAAGCTGGTCTTACAATCGTAGGTCAGGATGAACTGGATATGGATGCATTCTATGCATCAGCAGCTGCAATGATCGAAGAGAACTACATGGGCGACGAAGCTTATGCAGCAACCATCGAAGACGTAAACGCAACATTTGGATATTAAAATTTAGCCTGTAGCGTGCATGGCTGATAAATAGGTAAAAGGGAATCGCTCTGCACAGGATGGCAGGGCGATTCCTGTAAAAAAATATATTAAGACGACATTAAGAAAATGGCGGGAAAGAAGGAGAGATTTATGCAGAACGTATTGGTATCGGCATCACATTTTGATACATTGTGCAAGGATGCATGGAAATTATTTGAAGAAAACGGCTACGGAGTAATCTATGATACAGAAAAATCATTCCCATCCTACACCACAGAAGAAATCGAGAACCATCCTCAGAAGGATACCATCGTTGCAGCATTGATCGGTATGGATGATTACCGCGATGAAAAGAAATATCAGGCTCTGCCAAACCTTAAGGCAGTGGCAAAGTTTGGCGTAGGTGTAGACAACATCGATGGAGAGCTGGCAAAGAAATATGGGGTGACAGCACTCAATGCTCCGGGACAAAATTCCAATGCAGTAGCTGAGCTTACCATCGCATTTATGCTTGACCTGCTCAGATACGTAGTTCCCCTCCACAAAGCTATGGAAAATGGTGAGTGGCCAAGGGCTATGGGAAATGAGATCAAAGGAAAGACCATAGGCTTGCTGGGATTCGGTGCCATCGCAAGGCTTGTAGCAAAGAAACTGCAGAGCTTTGATGTGGAAGTACTGGCATTTGATTTATATCCCAACGAAAAAGCAGCAAAAGAGCTTGGGGTAAAAATGACCACAAGAGAAGAGGTCATTACAAAGAGTGACATCGTCAGCATTCATATTCCGGCAACACCGGATACATACCATCTGTTCAATGATGAGACATTTGCAACAATGAAAAAAGGTGCATTTTTGATCAACCCGGCAAGAGGTGCCCTCGTTGACCTTGACGCTTTGGCAAGAGCAATGGAAAGCGGTCAGATCGCAGGAGCTGCGCTGGATGCATTTGAGGTAGAACCCCTTCCGAAGGATGCAGCGATCTTAAAATGCAAGAACATCGTTCTGACTCCGCATACAGGTGCAGAGACAGAAGAATCCTACCATAACGTAAGTATGACTACGGCAAGAGATATTATTAAGGTTCTGAAAGGGGAAGAACCGGAGCACTGTGTCAACCGATAAAAACGAAAATGAGGCGGTCCTATGGATTTACATTTACAAGGGAAGGTAGCGGTAATCTCCGGAGGAGCTACCGGTATTGGTAAAGCGATTGCGAAAGAGTACTTAAAAGAAGGCGTTCAGGTGGCAGTGTTCGGAAGGCGCCTGCAGGTTCTGGAAGAATTTGCGAAAGAAGCGTCTGAGGAAGGATATTCCATTTATTACGAAACTGCCGATGTGAGCAAACAAGAAGAAGTACGGGCATTTGCCGGCCGTGTGGCGGAAAAGTTCGGCCACATTGACATCTGGATCAATAATGCAGGCATTGCCATCAACCGCAGGTTTATGGATTTTACAGTGGAAGAATGGGAACAGGTAAATCGGATCAATCTGGACGGTGTTTTCTGGGGTACCCGCATTGCGGCAGAGCATATGATCCCTCAGGGGTCCGGTGTGATCATCAACGCTTCCAGCTTTGCAGCGCTGATCCCCCATGCCAACGGAGCTGTTTATGCGGCGACAAAAGCAGGTGTTTCCAGCCTGACAAAAACTGCGGGGGCTTCCCTTGCTCCCTATGGGATCCGCGTTCTGGGATATATTCCGGGAATGATACTTACAGGGATCAGCGAAGAGTTTATCTCTGAGTATCAGGAAAAATTTGTAAAAGACATTCCGGCGGGAAGAATCGGACGACCGGAGGATCTGGCAAAACCAGTTGTATTTTTGTCATCGGATGCGGCGGCGTATATAACAGCCTGTGACATTGAGATCACAGGCGGAAAGTTTGCCGTTCAGGATGCTGCAATGGCATGGAGAGATAAATAGTAGTCTCAGATACTTGTAAAATCGGGAGGAACAAGATGTTACTAGAAGGAAAGACAGCTTTAGTTACCGGTGCAAGCCGGGGAATCGGAAAAGCCATCGCCGTAAAAATGGCATCAGAGGGAGCCTGTGCGATCCTCGTGGGCAGGAAAATGGATACACTGAAAACCGTGGAGGCTGAGATCAGGCAAAAAGGCGGAAATGCAGACTGCTATGTGTGTGACGTCCGTGATTGGAAAAGCGTGACAAACATGGTGGCAGAGATTATTAAGAAGCATGAAAAAATCGACATCCTTGTAAATAATGCGGGAATATCGAAAGAGATGCCTTTCTTGGAGATGCCCATTGAAGTGTTCGATGAGATCTGCGAGATGAACCTGCGTTCCGTTATGCTGATGATGAAAGCAGTCATGCCTTATATGGCAGAGCGCAAGTCCGGAAACGTAGTGAATATTGGTTCCGGGGCTGCCCTGCGCGGACTGCCGGGAAGTGCGGCATATGCCACGGCAAAAGCAGGCGTTGTGTGCCTGACACAGGCGGTAGGTGATGAGGTGCGCCCCCTTGGCATCCGTGTCAATGTGATCTGCCCGGGACCGGTAGATACAGAACTGTTCCAGAAATCAGAGCGGCGGGAATTTATCCTGCAGGCCGGCGGGGACTTGTTCCAGCCTGAGACTGTGGCAAATGCAGCAGTATTTTTAGCTTCCGACTTATCTGAGGGAATGAACAGCCAGACACTGGTAATGCGGGGATTCAATCGCTGGTAAAGAGGAGAAATGACATGAAAAAAGTATTGGCAGCATTGCCAAATTATTCAAAGTATTGCGCAAAGGCAAAAGCTTATCTGGAAGAAAACGGATGTGAAGTGATTGAGAACACTACGGGCGGCCCCCTTTCACAAGAGCAGTTAAAGGAACTGGTTTCTGATATTGACGGTGCGGTGGCAGGCGTTGAGGTATGGAATGAGGAAATCCTCAGTGCGGCGCCGAAGCTGAAGGTACTTGCAAGGTTTGGTGTGGGTGTGGATAATTATGATCTGGAGGCTGCAAAACGTCATGGAGTGGTCTGCACGAATTGTCCGGGTGTCAATGCGGTTTCTGTGGCAGAGCATGCAGTGATGCTGATGCTGAACCTGCTCCGTGAATGCCCGCAGCTCAATCAGGAAACGAAACAGGGACAGTGGCGCAGGCTGATGGTTACAGAACTTCACGGAAAAACAGTGGGTCTGCTTGGATTTGGCGCAGTGGCGAGAAATGTGGCAACTATTTTGAGAGGATTTTCCTGCCATATTCTTGCATATGATCCCTATCCGAATGAAGCAGCAGCAAAAGAACTTGGTGTCACTATGTGCAGCAGGGAGGAAGTCCTGCAACAGAGTGATATTCTTTCCGTCCATGTACCGGCTATGCCGGAGACATACCACTTTATCGGAAAGGAAGCCATCGCACTTTGTAAAGACGGCGTATATATCGTCAATACTTCAAGAGGGGTAAATGCTGATGAGGCAGCTGTATGCGAGGCACTCGAATCAGGTAAGATCGCAGGATACGGTTCAGACGTATTTGAACATGAGCCGGTAACCAAAGATACACCGATCTTTAAGTACCCGAATTATATCTGTACACCGCATACCGCAGCGGAATCTTATGAGAACTATGCGGAAACGGGAATGCGTACAGCAGATGCAATTCTTGATGTTTTGTACAGAAACCAAAATCCTTGGCATAGACTTGTATGATTGAAAAAAATTTATCAATCAGTAAAATTAGGTGTAGAAAGCTGGCAAGAGATGTGCTAAGATAGCTGTAATTTGACGGTATATATGGCTCTATAAAGGATATTTACCGGAAAATTGATGGAGGCACAGATATGGAAGCGATTACAGATAAAAATTTTACGATTGTAAGAGCAAAGCTGTCTGAACAGATTGCAGACAGGCTTGAAGACATGATACTGAATGAAGAACTGGAAGACAGTGAAAAACTTCCGTCTGAGCAGACACTGGCAGAAAATTTTAATGTGAGTAAAAATGTGGTGCGCGAATCATTGAACACCCTGAAAGAGCGCGGCCTTGTGGAAACGCGTAACGGTGCGGGGAATTATGTGACAAAGCCAAAAGCAGATAATCTTTCTGACGTTATCAGCCGGATGATCGTGTTGGACAATATTGACTACAGACAGATTTATGATACGAGAATCGTACTGGAGACTTCTGCCTGCAGGAGGGCTGCAATGAGGATTACAGACGGGGAACTGGCAAAGCTTGAAAAGCTCCACAAGAGGCTTCAGGATAAAAATCTTCCTATACGGAAACGCCGTTCCATTGATCTGGATTTCCATGTTGCTATTGCAAAAGCATCAGGGAATAATCTGTTGGTCGTTCTGATTCAGGCCATGAGGAATATCATTCAGGATGTTATGTTTTTGGAAAAAGATATAGAAACATGGGACAGTGTGGACGAGGCGATCCAGTTTCACCGCGATATTTTAGATGGTCTTTCTGCTCATGATCCGGCTGCAGCTGATAAAGCAATGCATGCCCATCTGGAGAAAGCGATGAAAAATGTGGAGCGCAGTCTGTAGCCCAGTGATTCGGTTTATAAAAACGGTATCTATTAATTAAAATAAATACACACATAAAAGGAGAGAAAGAAATGCAGAAATTATATGGAACAGTAGTACCAATCGTTACACCGCTTACAGATGAGGATACCATCGATGTAGAATCTTTGAAGAGCCTTGTTGATTATGTGATCGATGGCGGTCTTCAGTGCCTTTATCCTTGCGGAACAACAGGTGAAATGATGTACCTGACAGTTGAGGAGAGAAAACTGGTTGCTGAAGTAACAGTAGCTCAGGCTGCAAAGAGAGTACCGGTATTTGTTCATGTTGGTGCTTGGAACCTGAAAGATACTATCGAACTGGCTCAGCATGCTGAGAAGATCGGTGCAGACGGAATCGGTGTTGTTACACCGGCATTCTACAAACTGAGCGATCAGGGACTGATTGATTTCTATGTAGCAGTTGCAAACAGCGTATCCAAAGATTTCCCGGTATATATGTATGCAATTCCGCAGAATGCGATCAATGACGTAAACGCTGCAGTTTGTGAAGCAGTTGCAAAACAGTGCCCGAACGTACTGGGTATCAAATACAGCTATCCGGATTTCACAAAGCTTCAGCAGTTCATGATGGTAAATGACGAGAAGTTCAGCGTTCTTGTTGGACCGGACCATCTCTTTGAAGCACTTTGCGCAGTAGGCGGAGACGGTGTCGTATCCGGAAACGCTATGATCGTTAGAGAGCACTATGCTGCAATCTGGGATGCTGTACAGAAGAAAGATTATGATCTTGCTACAAAATTACAGCGTCGTACAAACGTGCTGAATGCAACCATGTGTGCAATCAACAATATCGCTGCATACAAAGTAATCCTGAAAGAGGAAGGCATCATCAAGACAAGCAACATGAGACGTCCGATGGAAAACCTTACACCGGAGCAGGAAAAAGCATTGCTTGACGAGATGAACAGACTTGACTACAAGCACGTATTGATCTAATCAAGTTAGAAGCAAAACAGAATCAAAATGGAATATTGATACACTATTTTTGAATGAATACGTATCATAAATAAAAACAGAAGGACTGTTGTCGTTCGTGAGTTTATAATGCTCACCAATGGCAGCAGTCCTTTTGTGTATTTCTACAGAAAATAAATTGTTAAATATGCACAAAAAAATAGTGTATAATTCGTCTAAAATGTGGAATTGACACAATCGGGGAGGGGGTGTATCATACCTGTAAGACAGGTGACAAGGAATAAAACAAAAAAGGAATAAACATTGCAAGCAAAGCAACATAAAGAGAGAAATGGTAAAAAGGCAGACCGGAGGTAAAAAATGCACGGAGATAAAAAGGTCTTTCAAAAAATGAGAGAGCAGGGAATGGACTTAGCGGTTTTGACAAATGGAGCCAATATTAAATACGTCAGTGGATTTGATGTTCCCTTTTGGCCGGCATGGATGGGAGATGTATCCAACGGAATTCCCATGGTGACAGCTGTTGTAGATGCGGAAAATGAGAAAGTACAGCTGGTTTCATCAGACATGTATAGAAACAAAATTATCCGTTCGGGAATTACGGATGCGGCAACTTTTCGATCCTTTACTCATTTAGAAACTAACGATGTAGATCTTAATTATGATGGTACATTGAGTAAAGTTTTGGGAGAAATGGCTGGAGGAAAGGAAAAGCCTGTAGTAGGAATAGAACCGAATTTTACAGTTGAACATACTCTTTCAGTGATCAAAAAGGTACTTCCTGCGTGTATCATTGAAAACGTATCCCAGATTATGATTGACAGCCGTTATATTAAAACCCCTGAGGATATCAGGGGCCTTGCTGAAGCAGCCAGAGTGGCAGATGCAGCGCAGGAAAGATTATATGAGATTTCCCAGAACGAAGGGAATTACACAGAGATGGATATTTGGTTCGAAGTGCAAAAAGCTGCATCAAAAGCAGCCGGTTGCCTGACACCTTTCGTTGGTGAGTTGGTTACCGGGCCAAATACAGGGCTTAGCGATTACCCTCTTGGCCCCACTTGCCGAAAAGTGGAAAAAGGCGATATTGCAATTATGGATATTAGCCCAAGGGTAAACGGATACTGGGGAGATTGTTCAAATTCCGTTGTATTTTGGGCAAAACCGGATGAGGAACAGCTTAGGTATTTCAGGGCAGTAAAAGATGCTTTCGACGCCGGACTGGAGGCGATTTATCCGGGGCGGACTTTTAAAGAAGTGAACAGCATCATGGAAGAACAGTATAAAAAACACAACATGACATTCTGTAGTTATCAGGGACATCAGATTGGCTGTAATGTAAATGAAAATCCTAGATTCACATATGTTGATGATTCTGTGATAGAAGAAAACATGGTAGTCTGCATTGAACCACAGATGTATACGGGAAAATCAGGAAAAACCGGAGTACGATTAGAGCGTATGCTCCATATCACATCAAACGGGGCAGTTCCATTGAATAAGTTCCCGTGGGGGATCCATTAAGGGCCTAAGCAGGAATGCTTACCATACACAAAAAGAAAAAGAAAACAGGAGGGAATCAAATGAAAAAGAAAGTCGTAGCATGTTTACTTGGAGCAACAATGGTTGCAACATCGATGGTCGGAAGCATGAGCGTATTTGCTGAGGAGACAGAAGCCGTGACGGAAGCGGCTGAAGAAACAGCGGGAGAAACAGATACCGACAAAATCAATCCGGAAGGTGATACCTATAAGATCGCTCTGAGCAATTCTTACATGGGTAATGACTGGAGACAGCAGATGGAGGCAATTGCTGAATATGTTGCATCTCAGGAACCGTATGCAAGCAGATGTGAACTGACCATCGTAAACTGTGAAAATGATGCAGAGTCACAGTCAGCCTCTATTGATGCCCTTGCAGCTCAGGGATACGATGCAATCCTTGTTGACCCGGCATCTGAGACAGGTGTAAATCAGGCAATCCAGAGAGCGGTAGATGCAGGTATCCTTGTTGTAGTATTTGACCAGCCGGCTTCTATCTCAGCAGATAATGTTTACCACATCAAATTTGATGGCGACAGAAACTACAGGATCATCTCTACATGGATGGCACAGGCAATCGGTGAAGAAGGAAATGTTGTTCTCTGTGAAGGCCTTCAGGGTGCTGCTGAAGCAGAACTGGAATACAATGCATCTGTAGAAGTATTTGAAACTTATGAGAACATCAATATTCTTGCTTCTTATCAGGACGATTATGATCCTGCAAAAGGTGAGCAGGCTCTTTCAAGCTTGATCGCAGCAAATGAAGATATTGATGCAGTTACAACTCAAGGTTATGTATCAGCGGTCATCAACGCATTCAGCAAAGCAGGACTTGACATTCCGGTAAGCTGCGGCGGCGGATACAACGGAAACCTGAAAGCCCTGATGGCAAACGGTGCGGAAGGTATCATTGATGCTTATTATGCAGGTTTAAGTGCAAATGCATTGAACTTTGCTATCCGTATCCTTGACGGAGAAGAGATGGAAGAAACAACAGTTCTCGACTGTGCATTCGTTGCTACATCTGTTGGATATGACATGGGAGAATACTCTGATGTAGTGATCGAGCAGGCTGAAGAAGGCGTTAACTACTTCGAAGATGGTCCGGACGAATTGATCTGGCCGCCAGTAAACAGCGATTTTGGTATTGATATTCCGATGAGCGTATTAACTGGAGAAGAGTAAATTAGCAATAGAATTCTGATGTTGATTAATTGAATCATATAGTGGGGCTGTTGTAAGAATGGTCCCACTATAGTTTTAGAAAGGAACGAATATGTCTGATTTTGAAATGAGAAACGTATGTAAGTCCTTTCCCGGAGTAAAGGCTCTGGACAATGCTAATTTTAATGCAGACAGAGGCGATATCGTAGCCCTTTTGGGAGAAAACGGAGCGGGAAAAAGTACGCTGATAAAGACACTTTGCGGCGAATATAAGCCGGATTCCGGAGAAATCTATTTTGAAGGGAAAAAATTGAATATTACCAGCACGAAAAATGCAATTGAACAGAAGATATGTGCCGTATATCAGGAATTAAGCCTCGTACCGGAGCTTACGATTGCAGAAAACCTTTTCTTAGGATTTTATGAGACAAATGCCGTACGCAGAGTCAACTACAAAGACCTGGAAAAGAAAACGATTGAATTATTTAAAAAATATGATTTGGAACCGATGGATCCGAAAACGAAAGTAAAGACGCTGTCTTTATCACAAAAACAGGTTCTGGAAATTTTGAAAGCGCTGAACAGGGATGGGGATATCATTATTTTTGACGAGGCAACCTCGGCGCTGTCAGAAAAAAATGCAAAATGGCTGATGGATATTATTCGCCGTTTATCAAAAGAACAGAAAGTGATCATTTTCATTTCTCACCGACTTGACGAAATCCGTTCCCTTTGCAACAGAGTCATTGTGTACCGTGCAGGAACTGATGTAGCAGACCTAAAAATGGAAGAGGCAGATGCCGACCAGCTTGTGGCGTTGATGCTGGGGCGTGAGATCGGAGGGTACTATCCAAAGAAAGAAAGGTTCACGCAGGAAAACAAAGTTGTTGTATCAATGAAAGACGTGAACTGTGGACATTCTCTTCGCAATATTAATCTTGATATCAGAGCCGGTGAGATTCTGGGAGTAGGAGGATTGGCCGGACAGGGACAGTCGGAATTATTCAAATGTTTATTTGGTTTAATGCCATACAAAGGAGAAATCAAGATCAATGGAGAGGTTGTAAAACTGAATAGTACCTCAAAAGCGATGGAGAAAAAAATCGCATTGATTCCTGAAGAACGTGGTATTCAAGGAATTGTGTTGAAACAAAGTGTACGTGAAAACATTGTGCTGCCGTGTTTGAATAAAGTATGCAGCGGGCTTTTCTTATCAAAATCAAAAGAGGCGGAAGTCGTTGAACGCGGTATGAAAGCACTTTCAATAAAAGCTGAATCTCCCGAGACGCTGACAGGTACCTTGAGTGGCGGTAACCAGCAAAAGGTAGTTTTGGCAAAAGAAATTGCTACAGAGCCTGATATCGTCCTTATGTATGATATTACCCGAGGTGTGGATGTGGGAACGAAAAAGGAAATGTTCAATATTACAAAACAATTTGCAAAAGAAGGCAAGGCAATCCTGTTTTACTCTACCGATACGGAAGAATTGGTAAACGTTTGCAACAGTATCGTTATTATGAATAATGGTAGGATCACCGGAAGGCTGGATGAAGAATTAATCAGCAGGGAAAACATCATCCGTGTATCTGTGGGTGAACAGGCTGTTTAAGTGGGAGGAAGATCAATGAAAAAAATCAAAGAATCAGCATTTTGGAAATCACCCGCTAAAGTATCTATTATTTTGTTTGTGATTTTGGAAGCGATCACCTTTTGCCTGCAGCCGAATTTACTGACTATGAGCTGGATCAGTTTAAAGGCTGAATCGGCCATCACGCTTCTATTTGCTGCGGTCGGTGAGACATTTGTACTTCTTGTGGGCGGTATTGACTTGTCTATAGCAGGTGTGATCAGTATAACCAGCAGTGTTGCGGCAGTGTATATGCAAGACAATTGGGTATCGGTTGTTCTAGTGTGTGTATTATGCATTGCCATCGGAGTAGGAGTTGGATTTTTCAATGGCTTTATTATCCAGAAATTCAAGATCCAGCCCTTTATCGTTACATTTGCAACCTGGTATATCTGTGGAGGTATTGCATATCTTGTTTTACCGAAAGACGGAGGGGATGTCCCGTGGAGATTTGTAAGCGCGCTCACGCATCGGTTCGGAGGGAAATTCTCTGTAGCTCTGATTATCATCATAGTGTGTCTCTTATTGTGGACATGGTTTAAGAAAACAAATCTGGGTATTTCCTTGTATGCGGTAGGAAACAATGCCCATGCAGCTTCTTTAAATGGTATTAACGTAAAAAGAGTAAATTACTTTGCCTATGCAGCTTCAGGAGTATTTGCTTCCCTTTGTGGTTTGTATCGAGTTGCAGTAACAGCAACAGGTTCTCCTACAGCCGGTGAAAGTTTCTTTAACCAGGCTATTGCAGCTACCGTAATCGGAGGAACCCTTTTAACAGGTGGTATTGGCGGGCAGTATGGTACCGTTGTAGGTGTTTTAACATTCAAAGCAATCAATGACCTGTTAGTATTTGCAGGGGCATCCTCTTACTGGTCGACGTTATTTCAGGGAGCATTGCTGATCATAGCAGTATTGTTCTCAACAATTTCTGAGATTCGCCACGAAAGAAAGGAGCTGGTTGAGTAATGAACATAAAAGCAACGATCAAAAGAAACCAGTCAGTTGTTTTTTGCTACGTGATTGCGATCGCGCTGTTTGTAGGGTTTTCAATTTATATGCCTGGCTTTGCCAGCTTGTCACATATCAGGACAGTATTTTTGGAATCAGCGTTAATCGGTATTGTAGCTGTCGGTCAGACGCTTGTGATCATCACAGGAGGAATCGACCTGTCCGTAGCGTGGATGATGACCATTGGGGCATATATGGTTTCCAATTTGGTAGGATCCAGTAATGCGAATCTTGTATGGGGCATTCCTCTGATGCTTGTAGTTACCTTTGGATTAGGAGCGATTAACGGATTTTGTATCTCATACTTGAGAGTTCCTGCCATTGTAATGACCTTGGGTATGAATATTATTTTGCAGGGAGCACTTGTAGCGATCACACAGGGAAGCCCGGGACAGTCTGCACCGGAATTCCTTTTAAAGCTTGGTCAAGACAATCTCTTTGGCATCCCTTATCTGGTGATCATCTGGATTATTTTAACAGTAGTCATCATGCTGATGCTTTTTAAAATGAAATATGGACGTAAGCTTTTTGCCATCGGGAATAATGCGACAGTAGCAAAGTATTCTGGAATTAAAGTAAACAATACCGTTATTTTATCTTATGCGATCAGTGGCGTGACGGCAGGCATTGCCGGTGCCCTGCTTGCCGGAAAAGTGGGATCTTGTTATCTGGCTATGGGTGACACTTACCAATTCCAGTCAATTGCAGCCGTTGCGATTGGAGGAACGTCGATGTTGGGAGGAAAAGGAAATTACCTTGGTACGGTTGCCGGTTCCTTGACCATTACGATCCTTCTGGGAATCCTTGTAGCCCTGAATCTTCCATATGGTGTTCAAAAAATGGCGTATGGGTTAATTGTATTAGTCTCTGTCATTATATCAGTTACTCGTTCTGAAAAGGTATGATCACTGTATGGAGACAGTGAAGACTCACAATTTTACGATAGTCAGGGCAAAACTTTCGGAACAGATAGCAGACCGTCTGGAAGATGTGATTTTGAACGAGGAACTGGGAGATCAGGCGAGATTGCCTTCCGAGCAGGTTTTGGCAGACAATTTTAATGTAAGTAAAAATGTAGTGAGGGAGTCTTTAAACATACTGAAAGAACGAGGGTTGGTTGAGTCGCGAAATGGAACCGGAAATTTTGTGACAAGGCCAAAAGCGGATAATCTTTCAGATGTGATGAGCCGTATGATCGTACTGGACAACATTGATTATAAACAAATATATGATACAAGGATGGTACTGGAAACCTCTGCATGCAAAAGGGCAGCGGATCAGATCAGCGAGAAAGAACTGGAGGAATTGGAACAGCTTCAGAAAAAGTTGATGGACAAAACGCTTTCTGTGCAGGAACGCCGCGAGACAGATCTGGATTTTCACATTATGATAGCCCGAGCATCAGGAAACCATTTATTGGAAATGCTGATACAAGCTATGAGAAACATCATACAGGATGCGATGTTCCTTGAGAAGGATCTGGAAAACTGGAGCAGTGTGGATGAGGCAATGGAGTTTCATAACAAAATACTGAATGCCCTTTCCGAACATGATGCATCAACGGCGGAAGAGGAAATGCATGAACATTTGAAGAAAGCTTTACAAAATGTAGAGAGGATTGTATAGAATTTTATCTGGACTGTATTGCGTTGTGAATAAATATGTATCATAAATAAAAAACAGAAGGACTGTTGTCGTTTGAGGATTTTGCTTTTCAACGACATCAGTCTTTTTATAAATAATGATGTTTAAAATATCCCAAGTATCTTTAGCAGCAACAAAAATAAAACAATGATAATAATCGGTCTTACGATCTTAGCTCCTTTTGCGAGTACCAGCCCTGATCCTAAATAGCTGCCGGCCATGTGGCACACTGCAGCGGCAAAGCCGAGAGGAAGGATTATCTGGCCATTGAATAGGAAGACTACAAGGGAAGTCACATTGGAAGTCAGATTGATCACCTTGGCATGAGCATTGGCACTTCGAATGCTCATTTTTGCAAAAACAGTAAAAGAAATGATTAAAAATGTACCGGTTCCCGGGCCGTAAAATCCATCATATAATCCAATGGTGAAAGCGGACGCTGCAGCAGTCAGGTACATGCACAGATTCGGAATCACGGTGTCATCAGTATCGCTTTCCTTGAAAAGCTGTTTGTTTAATACGATAAAAGCAGAAACTGGCAACACGATAAACAAAATATAGTGCATGATTTTTTCTGGTATCAACAGTGAAAGGTTTGCACCGATGGAAGCGCCGATCACAGCTAAAAGAACAGATAAAACGGCAATACGGAAGTTTACAAGACGGTTTTTTATGAAACGTATGGTAGCCAGAGTGGTTCCGAAAGTGGAAGACATTTTATTGGTGGCAATTGCTTGATGGACAGGGAGGCCTGCGATGAGGTAGGCGGGAAGAGAAATCAATCCTCCACCACCGCCTATGGAAT
>JALFIB010000024.1 GCA_022776305.1 Lachnospiraceae bacterium | reverse complement strand
GAACCGGTAATGATGACAGGGCACCGATTATCCTCTATGATTATCAACCATCCCGAAACGGAGAACATGCCGTGACATTCCTTAAAGAGTTCAAGGGCTATGTTCATTCGGATGGATATCAGGGCTACAACAAACTGAAGGGCATCACAAGATGTGGCTGCTGGGCCCATCTGAGAAGAAAGTTTGTTGAGGCTATCCCGGCAAAGAAATCCGCGGGTGCTCCCTTAACAGCAGCTGAGATTGGTCGGGATTATTGCAATCAGCTCTTTAAAATCGAAGAATCTCTGAAAGGCGTATCTGCTGAATCAAGATATCTGCAGCGTCAGGAACTGGAAAAACCAGTCCTTGAGGCTTTTTGGTGTTGGCTTGAAAAAGTACAGCCCCTGCGAGGATCTGTTTTAGGAAAAGCAGTCACCTATGCGCAGAACCAAAAGCCATATATGGAGAACTACCTTCTGGACGGAAGACTTTCCATATCGAATAATGCGGCTGAGAATTCCATCCGACCATTTACGGTTGGCAGAAAAAACTGGCTCTTTTCGGACACCCCGAAAGGAGCAAAAGCATCGGCTGCTGTATATAGTCTGGTTGAAACCGCAAAAGCAAACGGGCTCAACGTATACACATATCTGGAATACCTTCTTATGTACATGCCCGATTCCGATTGGCAGAACTATCCGGATGTCCTGGATGAACTGATGCCATGGGCACAGGCTGTACAGGAAGAATGTAAACAGTAGAAACTCAAGGGCGGGGATTATACCTCGCCTTTTGTTATTAATCAAGACACTCTGTTATTGAGCGCTTACGCTCTTTGACAAAACTCGCTCGAGTTCGAGTTTTTATTCGAGTTTAGAATCGAGTGTAATTCGCAAACAACTCGAATAGCTTCCTGGGCGTTAGTAAATATATGGCGGTGCACCTGATGGAGTTTTGAGCGGATGAGTATTTTTGATAAATTTTCAGAATTTCCTTTATTCTTGAAAAAAACTTTGTCCTTAGAATTTGAAGGGATTAATCAGTGGAGCAAGGACAGCCAGTGGTGCCCCACTCTGGCGAAAACAGAACCGGATCCCTGACCAATTCTGAAAAAATCAGTAAACATGAAAGGAATAAATTATGGAAAACAGAAAAAGAAATATTCAGATGCGCTTCTGGGTTACACCAGAAGAAAAGAAATTGATCCGTAGAAAAATGTACATGGCAAAGACAAATAATATGGGTGCATATCTCAGAAAAATGGCAATTGATGGTATCGTTGCGAATGTTGATATGACATACCAAAAAGAAATTTTTCAGGAGATGCATAAGATTGGTGTGAATGTAAATCAGCTTGCTAAAGTTGCGAATACGACTGGTGCTGCAACACCTGAAGATATGGCTGAGGTGAAAGGCATGTTGGATAATTTATGGCATATACTGAAACGTGATGCTCAGTGGTTGAAAGAGCAATAGGTTTTGTAAGATTTTGGTCTGAATTAATGTTTGTTTTTCCTTGCGCAGGGAAATTATGGAATTACAAAAACTATTAGAAATGTAACGGAAGGAGATAAATCAAATGGCAGAAATCAATTATCCGGATAAATATAAAAACAAATTGTTTCTTACGGTAAAAGATATGATGGAAATTTTTGGAATCGGAGAAAATCTGGCATATCAGTATTTGAAAGAAGCACCTTTCAGAACAGAAAGAGTGGGATCAAAGATTATGATTTTTTCTAACTCATTCTGGGCGTGGTACAATATGATGTAAAAGTTATTGGTATTTTGTAATGGTATTCTCAGACGTGGTTCATGACAATGCTGCGTTGATCAGATCAAGTTAGTTACGTTGTGTAAAACTTGATTTCAATCTCCGATAAGGGTTTTTCCGAGGAAAAAAGCGGAGAAAAGAGGGGTTCCGGGGTGGTTCAAAGAGGGCGTAAATAGTTTTGTGTCTATGAAGGCTAAATCCTTCTGATTAAGAATTAGATATGTAATATTTTGCCGTCGAATTTATGGTTTTATTGTTGTCGAATTTATCTTTGTATCTATAGTATTACCACTTAGATAGATT
>JALFIB010000004.1 GCA_022776305.1 Lachnospiraceae bacterium | reverse complement strand
TCTTTTTCGTGTCAATATTTTATCGCTTTAAATTGACAAATTATTATAACATTTCTACGGATTGCTGTCGAGAATTTCTTAGCTATATCATTTCTTTTACACAAATTTTTTCGAAAGTTGTGAGAAAACAAAAAATACAAGGAGTCTCGCTCCGCAACTGACAAATCAGTTGTTTTGCAATACTCCCTGCACGATTCTTTCTTGATGTATTCCTTTCTTGATGTATTTTTATTACTGCTATCCTACTCTTTCGCTTTTAATTTACAAATACCTTGGGTCATCGTACCCATGGGGCAAAAAGAACACCAGGTCCTTGGCTTGTACAATACCATGGCAATCAAGCCAATCAATGTAGAGGTAAGCATAATGCTGTAGAACCCAAAACTAAATTGTGCGATCCAGTCCGGCACCATTCCTGCCGTATAGGTCCATCCCCAAGGCACACGAATGGTCCAAAAGAGCTTGATCATTTCTCTAAGCGAACGCGCTCCGTTTGCCACAAGCCAGGTCTGGAAGAGCATATTGCCAAACATAGTTAAAAAGAAGGCCAAAAATCCATACCGAAACCCTTTGGAAGCCATCCATTTGGGAGCCGGTCTTCCCAAAGAGCACCTCCCATTTTTTCCAAGAACGTTAAGCAGCTGTCCCCTTCCACAATACTTGTTGCAAAAATGCTTGTTTCCTCCAACCAAGGCAAATACTAAAGGAACAAGAAAATCTATCATGCCAAGCCACGCATCGATTTTTATCGACTTTTGCATATCTCTTTGATTTCATAATAAAAATGTCTCTCCCCTTCAAAAATATGGAACAAACAGGATACTTTTTCTATCGCAGCATTTCCTCCAACTGCGCCTTTGGCCTATAGCCCACAGCTTTCTCCACAATCTTTCCGTCTTTCATCACCACGATACATGGAATACTCATCACCTGAAACGCAGATGCCAGTTCACCTTCTTCATCCACATTCACTTTGCCTACTTTCACTTTTCCTTCATATTCCTCTGCCAACTGTTCCACAACCGGCGAAAGCATTCTGCACGGCCCGCACCACGGTGCCCAAAAGTCCAGTAAAACCGGTTGTCCTGACTGCAATACTTCTTTCTGGAAATTCTGTCCTGTTATTTTCATCTCTGCCATATATTTATCCTCCTTGCGTATCGTTATCTTTTTTATGATTACAGTATACCGGCCGGAAGATGTTTTTTCTGTGACTGAGTCTCATAAAAGGAAAGAATTATAAAATTGTTTTTCGTGATCTGGTCTCATGAAAGAAATTTATGGAACAATTTGTTTTAACGATTGGATATCTTTCAAAGTGATTGTCCCGCGCCCCACTTCTATCCATCCGTCTTCTGCAAACTGGCGCAGCATTCTTGCGACCACTTCTCTGGCAGAATTCACTTCACGGGCAATCTCTTCCTGCGTCATGAATATTTTTGTGCTGCCCGTCTTCTCATATTCCGTCAAGAAGAACCTTGCCATTCGCTCATCAAAATGGGCAAACAGGATCTGCTGCATGACCCATACAACAGAAGAAAGCCTTTTTGTAGAAAGCTCATAAGTAAAGCATCTTAATCGGAGATTACTTTCCATCAGCTTTTTGTATGTTCCTGCAGGCACAGCAAGTATCTCTGTATCCTTTTCCACCACAAGCTGGACTTCCAAAGAAATCTCCCTCATCACACAGGAAGCTGACAAAATACAGCTATCCCCTTCCCCTATATGAAAAAGTGTGACTTCCCGCCCCTCCTCTGACGTCAAAAAGACACGGATCGACCCTTTTTGTACATAGACCATACCTAAACATGCATCTTGCATCCCATAGATATAAGCACCTTTTTTGTATTCACGAATCACTGCGCCGCACGCGACCGCTTCTTTTTCATCTTTTTCAAGATCATTCCAATACGGCAACCGGCTCACATAAACCTCAGATACCATGATTTCATTTCCTTCTCTCCATTAGCACTATTCCCATTCTTCACACTTCCACGTATCATTCACTTTACATGCCAAAATAATTTCTCATCTCTGCCTGAAAGGAAGAATGTCTTGGGAATTTTTTCTTGTATTGTTGATAAATCATCTGTCTGGCTCCTGATTCTCCCCTGCTCTCTTCGATAATGTCCCTCTCAAAAGCCATCTGAAAGTCCGAATCCTTTTCATCGCAAAATCCTACATAAGCTGCTACACCTTTCGCTGCTTTCGAGGGAAATGATGTTTCATATAAATACAGTAAAATCAACCGGATACCATAGGGAATAAAGTTTCCACTCCATCCCAGTGAACCTTCAGGATTTTTGGATACTTCTTTTACCTTCTTGAAATCTCCTGTATAAAAACAGAGTTTATAATATCCATAGTCACCTATAATATTTTTCGCCAGTTCTGGATTTCTCACACACTCTGCTGGATTCCCTTTTTCTCTATGTAAAAGAATTTCCCGCCCCCGTAAACCATATTTCTCCGCCATCTCTTTTGTGCCAAACAGACGCAGAAAATTTTGGGAAGTGGAATCTGAACGAAAACATTCCCAGCAAAACTTCATAAGCTGCTCTCCAATTCCCCGCTCTTTGCCTGCAAAAGCATGATCCAGTCAGACCAGAATTGCTCCTTTCCATTCTATCTTATCTTCAAGAAGACCCTCATCTATCTCTTTCATCTGATGCAGCCCAATCTTCCTGACTACCTCAATTGCAATCTCCCGTTGCGTTTTTTCTCACTACTTTCTTTTACCCAATAAATATCCGTCAATGATACACAGTGATAAGACAATGTTATTTTGGCGCGGTCTCGGTCTGTCATTGCCTGTGCCATTTCTAATTCTTCTCAGCATATTCCTGTTCCAGTACCTCTGCCAGATACGCATCGCTCATGCAGTGCATATCCGATACACCGTCACGAATCAGCTGATAGGTCTCGGAGTGGTAAAAGAAATCCAATGTCTTCTCTGTGCGGAAACAAATTTGCAGGTTCGGCTTTTCATATCGCAGACGGTTGAACTTTCCGCACCACTTTTCAGCCTGCTCATGCAGTGGCGTGACATAGAAGCCACGTCCGAAGTCAACATAAGGACGAGAATGAACCAAATCCGGCTTGGCAATCTCTAAAAAGGAACCATGATAGAGAATCATACTTTCACACCCCTTTCTTTCATCACGTCAAGAATGTCGTCTACGATATATTCCCGGTTCTGAGTATGCAGCACTTCATATTCCGGCACAATATATCCGTTCAGAATGTCACTCTTTTCAGTAAATGCTTGATAGACATACTCTGCATCTACACCCAGCTTTGCCGCCACATTTTCAATGCAAAACACGGCAAACTCCAGCTCACTGGAATTTTTTATTTTTTCATCCTGCATCACAAATTCGACCTTCCTTTACATAAATGGCGAAAAATATGCGGCTTTTTTACCATGAAAAATGGCTTAAAACCGCATGTTTCTGTATAGAGGATATTATATTGTTGTTACAAGATGGGTGGAGAGGATGTTACGTCAGTGTCACGTCATTCATCAAAAAACAGAAGTATCTACAGCATTTTTTAATTCTTCAAGTCTTCGAAAAAACATTTCTTTCCATACTGTCATATCTTCAAAAATTTCTTCATCTATATCTTTTATCTGATGCAACCCAACATGTTTGACTGCTTCTATTGCCGCCTCCCGCTGCGTTTTTTTCTCAGGATAAACCGTTTGACAGTTTGCTCCATCTATCGTGTCATAACTTCCAAAGCTCTGATTAAAATCCATGATCGGATACAGTGAAACATATTCATTGGTCC
>JALFIB010000302.1 GCA_022776305.1 Lachnospiraceae bacterium | reverse complement strand
TCCATGGAAGCTTACGGTGTTGTGGATCCGGAGCACTACGTTGTGCGGGAACAGGACTACGGATACATTGATCCGCTCAAGGTGCGCAGCAGTTACTCTGAAAGCAAGCGTATGGCAGAAGGGCTTTGCGGAGCTTATGCCCATGAATACGGTGTTCCGGTTAAAACGGCCCGTTTAGCCCAGACCTTTGGCGCCGGTATTCCAAAAAGTGAGAACAGGGTTTTTGCCCAATTTGCCAGAAGCATTATGAGTGGCAGGGATATTGTCCTGCATACGGACGGAAGCAAAGCCCATTGCTACTGCTATACCTCTGATGCGGCATTGGGGCTTTTGGTGGTACTGCAAAAAGGAAATGCGGGAGAAGCCTACAATATTTCAAATGAAAAGACTTTTTCCACCATACGAGGGATGGCCGAAATGCTGATTCAGGAGCATCCCGGCTGCGGATCAAAGCTTATATTTGATATACCGGAGGATGCAAATCAATTCGGATATGCTCCCACATCAAAAATGCTTGTCAATTCAGAAAAATTGATGTCACTTGGCTGGGAACCGAAGGTTGATCTGAAAGAAATGTTTGACCGCTTGATGGAGAGTATGAAGCAAAACGGGCTGGCATAAGGAAGGAATTGTGCAATGACGGGAGAAAAAAACAGTGGCTGCGGTATCAGCCGGATTATATTGTGCGGATCAGATACGGAGCAAAAAAAGATTTTTTTGGAGGGACTGCAAAGGGCAGTAAACCTTAAGAAAATTGACATGGAGATTCTGGACCGGCCGGAAGAAATGGGTCAAGATGATTTTGCCCTTTTGTTTCCGGGCTATGACTGGAAGGAATTTGAAAAAACAGAAAAAGCGCTTTCCCTTCTGAAAAAAGTCCATCCCCGGGAGGCACTTCTTTTTTCTGATGCGGAAGTATACGGAAAAGTATATGGGGATCCACATCCATTAAAAGAAAATGAGCTGGGGTATGTGTGCCATACGGATTTGAAAGAGACGGGAAAGACGTGTCTGCGGATGGCAGAAAATTTGTGCTTCCGGCTGTTTCAAGAAGAAGAGGTAGAAATAAAGATTGTACGGGCTGATATGAGGGCTTTTTTGAATTCCCAAGACGCATCCAAAATAGGAAAAAAAGAGCAGAACGAGAAAATACAGCAGCTTGTTCTGGAAACCATCCGTATTTTAAAAAACGGAAAACCGGGAGAAGCTTATAATCTTGATGTGCTTGAAAGGGAAGACGGCCTGACAGGTGGCAGATCCCCGCTTTCCCCAATAGAAATACTGCTTGATACAGAAAAAGGATATCTTAAAGGACAAGAAAAATGATGTTACTTCGTGATCGTTTAAATGAATTTCAGCTGGATTGGGCGCAGGCTCCTCTTCGCTCGGAATTGATTCCTTTCAGTGGAATAAAAGGAAAAAAAGTGCTGTTGATCGGTGATCCGGGACAGCTTTTTGACCCTATTGCATGGTCTTTTGAGGCATGGAACGACGGAAGGAATGCAGGGGTACAGATTGCCGGTGCGGTTTTTGACAAAGAGGCGGAATGCTTAAAAACCATAACAAATTACACGGAGGGAGAATTCCTGCCGGAGGATGCTGATTATATGATTCTGACGGGATTCGGATGCCGCGAGATCCCCTCTTCGGTAGAAGAGGCTCTTTCCTATATGGGAAGCTTCAGAAAATTGCTGCAGCTCATTGGAACATTTTCCTGTGAGCGGGTCCTGCTTCTATCGGACGGCAGGGTTTACGGACGGCTGAGCCATGGATTTGCCGCATCGGAATATGAGGCGGGAGCCACAGATACTTGCGAAAAAGGATTTGAAGCACAGTATTTCCTTCAGAGTATCGAGAGCATTTTTATCACTTATGCAAAGGAACTTGGCTTTTCCTACAATATTTTGCGCACTGCGTTGATCTATGGGCCTTGTATCCCTATGATGGATCATGCAGTCTGTGTATTAGCGAAAAAAACAGCAGCAGGGGAACCCTTTGCCTTAAGCCTTTCCAAGGAGAAAAGCTCTTATATCAGTATCCATGATGCTTTGACAGCGATACAGTTTGTACTGGCGAAATGCCCGAAAAATAAAATTTTCAATGCTTCAGGACTTTCATCAACTGTCTCAGAGGGGGAATTGGCAATCCTTCTATACAACAATTTCCCGGAAAAATGCTGTGTCACCATGACAGGCAATGAAGGAAAGCAGCAGGAAAAAGAAGATAGTGGCGAATGCCGCAAGGAGGATCTTGTTTCTTCGGATATGAAGTACCAAGGCATCTGGCTCAATACCCAGCTGCTGGAACATTACGGCTTTGCGCCGAAGGTGTCTTTGGAGGATGGACTGGTCATATTAGTGAAAAGCCTTCAAAATACAGGGGAAGTGTTTATCTTTGACAATACGTATCTGGGAAAACTGGAAAAGGTACAGAAAATTCTTCTGGGATATCTGCTGGAGATCGACAGAATCTGTAAAAAACACAATATCAAATATTTTCTGGCCGGGGGCACACTGCTGGGAGCCATCCGCCATCACGGTTTTATTCCATGGGATGACGATGCAGATGTGATGATGCTCCGGGAGGATTACGAGAAGTTCCAAAAAGTAGTTCAGCAGGAGCTGCCGGACAATATTTTCATGCAGGTTCCATCCACAGAAAAAGGGAACTACAATCCTTTCACGAAGCTGCGTATTAATAACACCATGTTTGCTACGGAGTTTACGGGACATTTCATGGATATGCATAATGGGATCTTTTTTGATGTACTTTCCCATGATAAGACGGGACAGCATAAGTGGTCTCAGAAGCTGCATTTGATGGCCACCATGCTGACACGTTCCATCGTGTTTAATAAATGGGGAGATACGGATATTAAAGGCGGCGGAGCCCATCCGGTGATCTGCAAGATCGTAGACCGTGTAAAATACCTGATCCCTATGCGGTTTGCACTTTGGGCCCAGAACCGTTCCCTCGAGTTTTTTAAAAACAGAAAAACAGAATACTTATATGATGGAATGGGAAGAAATTTAAAGCGGGGATCTTTTCCTGCCAAGTGGCTGGAAGAAGCAGTCTATGTGGATTTTGAGGGATATCAATTCCCGGTTCCAAAGGAATACGATAAGTATCTGACTTACCTGTATGGAGATTATATGCAGATGATCCCTGTGAGCCAGAGAAGGACAAGCCACAGCATTGTGGTGATGGATCTAGGGGAGTATTCCGGTTATAAATTGGAAAAGGGCCGCGGGGATACTCCGGAAAGGAAAGATGATTCATGCTTTCAGTAGTTTTACCATCCTATAACGAAGAAAAAATGATACAGAAAGCTACTGACACCATCAGCAGGATTTTGGAAGAGGCTAAGATTCCTTATGAGCTGGTATTCGTAAATGACGGTTCGAAGGATGGGACCTGGAAGGAAATAGAGAAAGCTGCCGCGCAGAATAAACATGTGGTAGGGGTAAAGTTTTCCCGGAATTTCGGCAAAGAATCGGCAATGCTTGCAGGTCTGGCAAACGCTTCCGGAGACTGCTGTGCCGTGATGGACTGTGATTTGCAGCATCCTCCGGAGGTACTGGTGGAAATGTACCGTCTGTGGGAACAGGGCTATGAGGTGGTGGAAGGCGTAAAGCGCACCAGAGGGAAAGAGAGCGTTTTACACCGTGCCAGTGCAGGGATGTTTTATAAGATCATCTCAAAAGCAGTAAAAATTGATATGTCAAGAGCTTCAGATTTTAAGCTTTTGGACCGTAAAGCGGTGGATGCGATTTTGTCTATGCCGGAAAGAAACGTGTTTTTCCGGGCACTGTCTTCCTGGGTGGGATTTGAAAAGACTTCTGTAGAATTCGATGTGCAGGAGCGCACGGAAGGAGAATCCAAATGGTCCACCAGATCTTTGATCCAATACGCAGTTAAGAATATCGTATCTTTTTCTACGGTCCCCATGCAGTGCGTGACAGTGGCCGGAGTGCTGGTATTCTTTATGGCCATTATATTGGGAATCCAGTCCCTTGTGAAGTATTTCAGCGGACATGCTGTGGAGGGATTTACTACGGTGATCCTGCTGATCCTGATCATTGGAAGCATCATTATGATCAGCCTTGGAATTATCGGATATTACATTGCGAAGATCTATGAAGAAGTGAAAGGACGGCCGAGATATCTGATTGAAAAAAGGATCAGCGGCGCAGATGATGTCCAGAATAAGGAGCATAGACAGAAAACACCGCCAAGGGAAATGAAAGCGAAATAAATAGAACGGGGGCTGCCTAAAAATGACGAAACGAAAGTCATTTTGGGGCAGCCCCTGTGGGTATTCCATATTTTAAAGTACTTGGGGTATCTGCTTCATAATCAAAAATAAAACGCTCATAGGCATTGATGACGTTTGTGCTTTGATATTTGTCGTAACGCTTGTGTGCCTGCCCGTAGGACAAGTGGACATGACCGTGGAGAAAATAGCGGGGGGCATATTTTTCTATTAGGTTTATAAAAGTTTTAAAACCCTGATGGGGAAGATCCCTTCCGTCGTTTAATTCGTATGCCGGAGCATGGGTGACTAAAATATCAAAGCCCCGGTGCCGAAGGAGCTGGAACCATAGTTTGGCAACTCTTCTCCGCATATCCCGTTCCGTATATTGATACTGTCCTGAGCGGTACCGCATGGAACCGCCCAGACCCAGTATACGAATGCCTTCATGTACATAAATTTTATCATCGATACAGATACAGCCGTCCGGCGGTACTTGATCATATTTCTCATCGTGGTTTCCGTGAACGTATAAGACCGGTGCTGACGTAAAAGTAGCCAGAAAAGAAAGATAATGGGGATGAAGGTCCCCGCAGGAGATGATCAAGTCCACCCCTTCTAATTTGCTTTTATCAAAATGATCCCATAAGTAAGCGCATTCTTCGTCGGCAATCGCCATGATTCGCATAGTTGTATATACCTTTCTTTTTTACCACTTAGATATTTTTGCTGTCTAAGCCTTGCTGGAACACAACAGGGCGCGCTTCTTCCGTAAGCTCATCTGCCTGCGGGATAGAACCGATAACGTTTTCTGCCAGCCAATCCATAGTCATGATCTCTTCCGGAGACAGGGAATGGTCCGGATCACTTTTTATAATGCCGGTCTGGGAATACAGGATGCCGGAAAACGGGTTAAACTCACCGGAACTGATGGTGTGCTTCAGCAGGTCGACGAGACGCTTTGTGCCGATGGGAAGATTTTGGGAACAGATCACATCTACCACGCCGGATGACATGCCCCACCAGTAATTGATGGCTTTGCTGGAATTATCATCGTATTTCCAAGTGCCGTCCATAATGGTCCGGATCAGTTTTTCATAGAATTTCCCCCAATGGCAAAGGGGCATGGCAAGGTTACGGGGATGTCCGTCTACCATATGGTAGATGCCAAAATACCTGGAGGCTTCTTCCGGGATCACCATATCTTTTCCGGAGATACATGCCGGATCAACGCGGCGGATCTCTTCGCCGATGTCTATATTTTTCTTGGAGGACCATTCCAGATACACTTTTGCCCGGGGATTGATCATTTTAGCGCCAAGTGCAAAGGCGTTAATATTTGCAATGCATCCAAAAAGCGGGTAGTCCGCAATATACGTAAGGCGGTTGTTTTCCGCCAGCGCTCCTGCAATTGCACCCATCAAAAATTTTGCTTCATGCATTCTTGTGTAGTAAGTCCTGATATAGCGATGGGAGGTATTGAGGGAGCAATTCAAAATGCGTACATTTGGGTGTGCAATGGCTGCTTTTACACTTGCCGGTGCAAAAGTAGGTGTTGTAGTAAAAATCAGATTACATCCTTCACCGATGGCTTTTTCCAGATATTCCTCGATGGTTTCCTTTGTGACACTGTCGTAATAGATCGTTGAGATCTCATCAGGAAAAGTTTGTTCAAGGTGGAGACGGCCCAATTCATGGGAGTAAGTCCACGCAGAAGAAGCAGCTGTTTTTTCGTAAATAAAAGCAATCTTTAATTTTGATGGCCCTGTAGGAAGGATGCGCCCCAGCAAAGTCTTCTTTTCTGTGGAGGGATCCATTTTCAGATCGATCTCTTCTTCATTTTCCAACAGTTTAAATTCTTCCCAGCTCTTTTCCACAAGCTCTTTCATTTCAGCAGCTGTTTTGTTGTTAAGTTCCTGATATCCATACAAGGTAATAAAGGATAAAAATGCATCTCCCGGTGTGATTTTCAGCTTGTTTCCGCCTTTCGCAAGGAAAAAAGATGAAAAACGGGAATAGGTGGAGTTGAAATCCAACAATTCATCGTCATTCCAAGTCTCATCCGGTTGTTTTCCCACAGCTTTTTGAAGCTTTGCAAAACTTCCTTCTTTGGAAAACCAGATATAATTGATCTTAGATACCTTATAAAAATCAAGAAATTCAAAATAGATTTTATTTTCTTTTTCATCTGTGCGCGGAGGGATGATACGTGTAACGTTGCCGGGGATAGAAATCGCCTCAAAGTATTTCATAACACTGACACGTTTATTTCCCTCTTCCACATAAAATTTGTTCATATACTCATACGCTTTGATGGGGTCGCGGATCCCCTCTTCCTCGTGGGCAGTGCACAGATCCGACCATTTTCTGGCAAATTCTGTATTCTCTCCTAAAATCGGCATATAGTTACCGGAAAAAGCATTGCTGCGGCCTTCATACCTCGTGCCGACGATTTGGTCAATGGGAATCTGTACAAGGCCCAGAGGCACCATTGACAGAGATTCCTTCGGCGGAAGAAGTGTATCTAAGACTTCAAGCGTCGGTTTTTCTCCGCGCATTAATCGGTTCTGGTAATCTTTTTTTCCGGCTTTATGGGCTTTCTTATAATCTTCCAGTGACATAATCGACCATCCTTCCCAGTTAGAGTAACGAGTAACCAGATATCAGCCCTTAACAGGGCAGCTTCTAGTAGTGAGACTCGAAAAAATGCTGCGCATTTTTCCTCGTTAAGATATACGAAGCTGTTATACAGCTTCGTATATCTTACATTATAGGCTGGGGAGTGGGCGAAAAGCAAGCATTAAAATAGACGATACCAGATAAAATAATAAAAAACATATGGAGCAGTGTATGAATTATATTTGGGGAGCAATGATCTTGATCGGAATTGTGTGGGGAACCATAAATGGTAATGTGGAAGCGGTATCGGATGCTGTTTTATCTTCTGCAAAGGAAGCGGTAACACTGTGCATTACGATGCTGGGAGTGATGGGGCTTTGGACGGGGCTGATGGAAATTGCGAAGGATGCAGGCATCATCCATGGAATCTCGAAAAAAATACAGCCGCTGATCCACTTTTTATTTCCTGAAATACCTGATGGCCACCCAGCCGGTGAACATATCACAATGAATTGTGTCGCCAATTTTCTGGGACTTGGATGGGCAGCGACGCCGGCAGGGCTGCGCGCCATGGAAAGTCTGGCTGAACTTGAGGAGGAACGGAGAAA
>JALFIB010000134.1 GCA_022776305.1 Lachnospiraceae bacterium | reverse complement strand
CCACTGTTTCTCCCAGTCAAAGGTCCTTCTTGCATCTGCCATTTTATCATCGATATCCCTTGCGTGCGGAACGTGTTTTGCAATGTCCGCCGCATGTGCTGCGATCTTCGATGCAATGATTCCCTGTTTCACATCATCAACGTTCGGAAGGGCAAGATGCTCAGCCGGTGTAACGTAACACAAAAATGCAGCGCCGGCTGAGGCAGCTACAGCGCCTCCGATGGCTGATGTAATATGATCATATCCCGGTGCAATGTCCGTCACGATAGGGCCAAGTACGTAGAACGGCGCTCCCATACAAATGGTCTGCTGCATCTTCATATTTGCTTCAATCTGGTCAAGGGGCACATGTCCCGGCCCTTCTACCATAACCTGTACATCCTTTGCCCAAGCCCGTTTTGTCAGCTCCCCGAGGCGTACCAACTCTTCAATCTGGCATACATCGCTAGCATCTGCGAGGCAGCCCGGTCGGCAGGCATCCCCCAAAGAAATGGTTACATCATACTCCCGGCAGATATCGAGGATCTCATCAAAATATTCATAAAAAGGATTTTCATTTCCTGTCATGCTCATCCAGGCAAACACAAGAGAACCGCCTCGGGAAACAATATTCATTTTCCTCTTATGTTTCTTGATCTGGTCAATGGTCTTTCTCGTAATTCCGCAGTGAAGAGTCACAAAATCCACTCCGTCCTCGGCATGAAGGCGGACCACATCAATAAAATCTTTTGCCGTCAGCGTGGCAAGGTCCCTCTGGTAATGGATCACGCTGTCATATACCGGCACCGTTCCGATCATAGCCGGGCATTCGCTGGTAAGCTTTCTGCGGAATGGCTGCGTATTTCCGTGGGAAGAAAGGTCCATAATGGCTTCAGCTCCCATATTTACAGCCGCCATCACCTTTTCCATCTCCACATCGTAATCCTTGCAATCCTTTGACACGCCAAGATTTACATTAATCTTTGTGCGGAGCATAGAACCAACTCCGTTGGGCTCAAGGCATTTATGTAATCGGTTGGCACAGATTGCCACCTGACCCTTTGCCACAAGATCGCGGATCTCCTCCTCTGTACGATATTCTTTTTTCGCAACCGCTTTCATCTCTTCCGTGATGATTCCTTTTCTGGCTGCTTCCATTTGTGTGTGATACGTCCTATCCATGTTTTTCCTCCTAAATTTTTCGTTGCCGGATGTCCCTATACAGATAAATCCATCTGTTTTTATGCCTGCCAATTACCCAAACTTCCGCAAATAAAAAGCAGAACACCTGAACTTGGTGCTCCGCCCATAATGGTCTGCTTGCTTACTTTCCTACGTTGGCATTATCCAAATCAGGTATAAGGGTCGAAGTTCACAACTTCCTCTCAGCCTGTTTACAAGCTCCCCGGCTATTCAATTTACAAAAACTTTATACCATAAGATGGTAGAAAAGTCAATTTGCAGAAATGCTTCCCGCACATACAAACTATTTCGGAAACTATTTTCAAAAATGTCACCCGTCAATTTTTTGGAACAAATCCGCAATCATAAAAGAAACCGCCTCGTAGTGAACGTAATCCGTGGCATTTTCGCGTACAAAAACCCTGATCTGGGCAGGAAACTCTTCATCTTTTTCCCAAAAAACAAGCTTGATGGGAATCTCCGGAAAAGGAAAAAAGGTCCAAGCTGCATCACCAATTGACTTTTCATATTTTCCTCCGACGCTTTTACACCTTTCTTCCAGTTCATGGATCCTTCCGGAATAATCATTTGCAAATTTCACAAACAGAGGATCCAACCGGTCATTACTCCGGACGCGCACCGGATCCAGCGAGCTCTCCGGCACCCATCTTCCCATCTCATGAATGTCACCGTTCCCATCCCCAAGATAATGATACACCGCAAGAGCTTCATTCATTTCAAGCTTTTCCGTCCATGAGCTTCCATCCTTTTTTTCTAACACTCCATTTTCACAATTCAAACGGTATTCCTTTCCAAAGTACTGCAGCAATATATGCACACCGTCCTTTTTAAAAGTGATATACCGTTCCTTTCCATCTGCATCAAACCCGGAGAATTTGCTTCTCCATTTCCCGCAGGTAGTTTCCGCATCAGTAAAAGAAAAACCAATATTTCGATAGGCATGAAACCCCATACCTTGCACCTCCAATACATAAACCAGCTTGTCAACGAGCCATAAATTCTCTCATGCCCCGCAAAAATCCTTGCACTGCTTTCAAGCTTTTCACCCTGCGCAGCTTAATGCCGCATACATCACAGATCTGTTCCAAAACCGCTTCCAGCAAAATATTTGATACACGGATCTCCTTTGGCGCGCCGTATGCCAAAATAAATCCAACGATCTCTTCCGCCATGGAAATCATGGCATCATCCTCCGGCTTCTGCATTTCACATTTCAGCACCATCTCCGATTCCGCATCCATAATCAAACAGAGACTGGGATTTGCAGGCCGGTCAAATTCCTTATCTTTCACAGATGCCCCGGTTACAATCACTTCTGCTTCCAGCACAGCATCACACTTGGAAGCTTGCTCCAGCTCTGACAGCAGCTCATCGTCCGTAATGATCAAATTTCCAAATTGGAAGGACGTAAAGGGCAAAGGTTTTTCTGCAAATCTCCATTTCTCTTTCCCCTTCTCAAACTCCAGCAAAAACATATGCCCTTGCTCAAAATCAACCGGTTTTTCCCACAGTATTTATATCCCAACTCCTTGATCACTTTTCTCTGCTGGTCCGTCAATTCTTCCCTATTGCCCCAATAGCAGACCAGATTCCGCTGTTCAGCCATAACGTATTCTACCGGAAGATTCAATTGATTCTGCATGGACATCATCATGAATTGATTCAGGGCATCATATCCCTCATAAACAGCAATCCCATAACAATCTCCGCCTCGTCCTAGAATGCTGAAAAATACCGTGTCCTCTTCTTCTCCATTCCTGACCCCGATCAGATCCAGATCCCACAGCTTCCCCCACGGTTTTCGTTCCTTAATCCTCGTTGCCACTTCATACAATGGCTTCCACTGTTCCAAGGTCGCTTCCTTTCTCATTTCTTGTCCCCTTTCGCAGTACAACATGGCATGCTTTGACGCTCATATTCTTTTATCTTTATCCATAAAACCATCACGCATTCGCCATTTCAGCCGCCTGTTTTAAATAAGCACAATATCGTCAACCATCTTACTCCATTGATCCCGATTCACAATACCATTTCATTTTATTTCTTTATTTTGATTCGTGATGTTGGTGACTTTGGTTTTCCATCCCTGTAAATATCCCCTGATTCTATTAGCGGATTAATGACGTCTTTTAAGAACTGACTTCTACTGCGATAATTTATTCTCTCCTGAAGCTCTTTTACAGATTTCGATCCTTCCATATTTAAAATAGAAATGACTTTTTCTGCATTTGAAAGTCCTTCTAAATCTAGTTCTATGACCTCTTCACTATATAGCATATCATACAACCGAAGATTCAAAAAACCCGGATATATAGAAATAACCGGTTGAATTTTTTCAGGACTTCTTTTGTAAGCTTCAATCATTGTCTGAAACCCTGTTCCACCACGTTCCATCAGGTTTGCTACATCCAAACAAGCAGCAATAATTGAATTTCGTCTTATGGAAGGGATTGATCCTAACGGATATTCATAATAGTCTTTCGGTAAAAGCCATGATCCCGGAGATACAATTTCTATTCTGTCAGAATATATATCTACATCGATTTGTGTTCCTGCAATAGAATAGTCTCTATGAGCAATGGCATTCACCAAAGCCTCTCTTATTGCTTCCTTCGGATAAGAACGCACTTCTTCACGTCCACCATTTTCTGTCTTATGCCAACCAGTTTTTGTATTTCGTTCAATAAAATTTAATGCATCCACAAAAACCCTAGCTAACGACCCTCGTAATCTGCTACTATCAAGAACAACACCCGTTTTATTTTTTCCTTTCCATAAACGGCAACAAATCATTGTATCATCTCTATCGTAATCATCCGAAAACATAATAAAACCAGATTTTGCATATCCATCTTTAGAAACGATTTCTTCATTTTGCAACTCTTTAACTGATGGAACAGATTGATCTTGTCTGTATCTTTTACAGAGGTCAATATACTCAGTCCAATATTTCACACAGTATTCGATTTCACTTGTTTCGTTGTCGACTCCATATTTTCTTTTTGATAATGAAATAATTTCCTCTGGAGTTGCAGGCGTTGCGTTTCCATCGCCTTTAACATATACCGTTTCGTTATAGTCTCCTTCTCTATATCGAATTACCGACTCTGCTGGTGCAACTTTAACTGCAAGTACAAAACGTTCTGCATTATCGTCCACACTACGCATCATATAGGTTATTTTTACATGTGGAAAAATATTCCTGTCATTAATTCTTGAAATCAGAAGTTTTGTTTTATCGATCTCTCCAAGTCCAATTCCAAAAGCTTCTCCGTCGTTAGATACACCAACAAACATTGTTCCACCTTTATCATTTGCATATCCTATAATTGTTTTTGCCCATTTGATAGGATTATCAGGGTTCAAAACAGCTTTGTACTCATAATTTAAATCTTCACTGATTACATCTGGATACAAATCTTTTATTTTCATAATACACTCCTGACTTTTTTTGAGAAAACTATACCAAACATTACTTAACATTGCAACAACATTGCGAAAACATTACACAACATTACACAGACTTTGAGTCTTTCTATCGAAAGTGCAGAATAAGTCAAGCGGATATTTTTTACAGCTTTCAGGCTTGCAATCCCCCAATTTACAACTCCCGTCTTCCATCAAAAAATCACATGGTTTATGCTTTGTCTGGTAATTCCCCTCAGAATCTTTTCCGCCTAAATATTGTTCAGCAAAATCTGTAGCGGTTACTCCCAAATACATCGCATCTTTCTCAACATCCTCCTCCGGAATACTTCCATGATACATCTTGCAACAATTTCTACATATTTTCTAAAAGAATGTATGGCCGATTCTTTACTCCAGACAATGAAGGAGAAACCATTTTCCAAAATAACAGTCAACGAGATCGCACAAACAGCTGGAGTAAACCGTTCTACCTGGTTCCGAAATTTTAGCGACAAAAATGATGCGATTACATTCAAGCTAATCCGCCTCTGGAATCGCTGGGCGGACGAGCACGAAATTAAGGAGAGACACCGCTATACGCTGGACAATGCGGAAAACTTCTTTGCCTTTAACTACTCCATCAAAGATCTTCTTTCCGAAATTTATCGAGCAGAACTTCAGGCATGTGTTTATAACGCTTTTTATCAGGTAATGATGCCCCAATATGGGGCGGATTCTGCCGAGTGCTACGAAGCAAGATTC
>JALFIB010000238.1 GCA_022776305.1 Lachnospiraceae bacterium | reverse complement strand
TTACATAACACAATTAAAAACGGGAGGAAAATTTATGTTAGACAAAAAAGTAGTAGAATTACTGAATCAGCAGGTAAACAAAGAGTTCTATTCCGCATACTTATATCTTGATTTTTCAAATTATTATTATGATCAGGGCTTAGATGGATTCGGCAACTGGTACAAGATCCAGGCTCAGGAAGAGCGCGACCATGCTATGTTATTTATGCAGTACATGCAGAACAACGGGGAAAAAGTGGTTCTGGATGCCATTGCAAAACCGGGTGTTGAACTTGTAAGTGCAAAAGCTGTCCTTGCAGAAGGTTTAAAACACGAACAGTACGTTACAAGCCTGATCCACGCTATTTACGATGCCGCTTACTCTGTAAAAGATTTCCGCACCATGCAGTTCCTTGATTGGTTCGTAAAAGAGCAGGGTGAGGAAGAGACAAACGCAGACAACCTTGTAAAGAAATTCGAACTGTTCGGTGATGACCCGAAGAGCCTTTACATGCTGGACAATGAACTGGGCGCAAGAGTATACTCTGCTCCGTCTCTCGTTTTATAAATTATGAATCCGGACAAAATCATTTGCTCTTGTTATAAAGTTACAAAAGGAGATGTGGCCAAGGCCGTAAAAAACGGCGCCACTTCTTTCAAAGAAGTAAAAAGCATGACAAAAGCAGGAAAAGCATGTGGCAAATGTAAGAAAAAAGTAAAAAAACTTATAAAGAAAATTTTAAAAGATTGAGCTTTAAAAGGTTTGTTTTACTATGTTTGTTTTAAAAGCTTTGTTATACAAGCGAGGCTCCCTTGTTTTTTAAGAAGCTTGCTCGAGGGGGCAGCTGGAATATTCGCCAACTGCCCCTTTTAAGAAGGTTACTAGGGACAAGAAAGGCATCCTTTTTAAGAGTGTTGCTCCACAGGATGACTACTCCTCTATTCTTTCATGTCTTTTTACATGGTATAATTGATTTATTTCTTTCTGACATGCAAATCTCAGTATTCTTTACATGGAGAATCACTGTTTCATCTTTCTGGCACGTGATTTTCGGTATTCCTTACATGGTGAATCATTTATTCTTCTTTCTGACACGTGATTTTCGGTATTCCTTACATGGTGAATCATTTATTCTTCTTTCTTACACGTAATTTTCATCATTATCTACATTTCAATTCATTAATTCTCCCAGCTGACATGTAGTCCGACCTATTTTCCGCATGTCAATTCACTTTTTCTCCCAGCTGACATGTAGTCCGACCTATTTTCCGCATGTCAATTCACTTTTTCTCCTAGCTGGCATGTAGTCCCTTCATATTATCCTGATTTACAAATGCAGCACTTCCCTTTTTCCCTTTAAGAAAGGGAGTGCCGCTCTACAACCGGGCAAATCAGTTGTTTTGCGGAACTCCCTCACTTTTTATATTTCTACTACAATGTATTTATGTTTAATGTTTCTTATATCTGGTACCTCCTATTCCCCTTCTCTCAGCCGCTCCACGATGCTGTGTTTTTGAAGCTGCCTGAAAGAAAGAAGAGGTGTCAATATGGCTACGGCTGCCAGAATGGGAACCATGACCACAAAGGGCAGGATCTGGAACCTGTATTCAAAAAACATGATGACTTTATTCAAAGCCTGCAGGATCGCTCGTGAAAAAATACTGCCAATACACAAACTGGCTGCACCGGCAATCCCCACATAACTGACCCCTTCCCAGATCAGCATTTTCTGAAGCTGTGCCTTTGTCATTCCGATGCTCTGGAGCATGGCAAATTCATGTTTTCTGGCAAGAATACCGGTAAATACAGCATTGATAAAATTCAAGATCCCAATGAATGCAATGACGCCTGCGAGGGATATTCCGATGGTACCGATCACGTTTGTCATTCCGGAAAATTCTTTTTTTAAGGAACTTTTCGAGGCGTAGCCCATATACAAGCATTCATTCTCTGTGTAATTTTTTATCTCCGATTCAAAAGCTTCTAAAGATTCTGGCTCTACTTTATAAGATTTCGCAAAACAAATATTGTTCACTCCCTCACCATGGGATAATTCTTTCAGCGGGAGCACGGCATCCATGGTGTTGTGGGCATACCGGTGGATATCCATACTGTAGGGCAGGTCGATGATAGCCATCACTTCATATTCTTTTTCTGCAAGATTGTCATACCTGACATTTAAGATTTCCCCATTTTCATTTTTTTCTTCATATATGTTGGATGTTTCCGTGATACTGCTCATGGTCAGCTTATCTCCCGGATGGTAGATACTATCTGCTGCATCAAGCTCTTCGGATGCCCGTATCGTAGTAAGAAGCACATAATCGCCGTTCTGGAACTTTTCAATATCCAGTTTTCCCTCCAGAACTTTCACATTTTCCAGCAGGCTGTCCGTATACCCATAAACGTATCCATCCAGAATGCCATCCTGCTCCATCACTTGTTGGTACCGGTAATCATCATACTCACTGTGTTCTAGCTTTTCTTCTTCATACAGCTTTTTAAACCGCTCTTTTCCGGTCTCATCTAATTTTACCGAAGTGCCAAAACCCACCCACATTTCATTTGTTTCTAAGATTCCTTCCTGTTCATCTGCGAGGCTGACAAGCCCCGGATCCAGTTCATAATCGCTGTCCCGCGAACTGCTGCTGAAAAGATTCACGCTTCCGATCATGATATCCCCTACAATCCTCTGTTCCAGAAACTTGTCAATCCGGAAACTTCCCACACCTGTCATCACTAGGGTGAGCAGGATCATGCTAAGAGAAATGGCTGTCACCACCACGCCTGTCTTTCTCTTATTTCTCCCCAGATTCGCAAAAGCCATCCTCTGCACAGAAAAAGAATGTGTTTTCTTATCTCCGGACTTTTTCTTTGTAATCCCGCTTTTCTCCCTGCTTTTTGCTCTCTTGCGTAAAATGCGGGAACTTCCCGGTGCTCCTTCCGTATATTTCACAGCTTCCACCGGAGATACGCTTCCTGCGATCTTCCCCGGTTTTCTGCAGCTTAAAAAGACAGTAAGAATAGAAAAAGCGGCCCCAAACACGAAGATCAAAGGATGGAATTCCAAGGAAACCGCTGCGTTTCCATAATCCATAAAGCTCATCATAAAGGGAAGTAGTACTTTCCCGATCCCATACCCCAGCAAAAGCCCCAAAGGTATCCCGATCAGTGAAAGAACCATGGCTTGCCGCATAATAAGACGGCGCAGCTGTTTTTTTGTGGTCCCGATGGTTTTTAAAAGTCCGTAAAACCGGATATCACTCATGACAGAGATCTGGAAAATATTATAAATGATCAGATATCCCGTGAGTAGGATAACGCAGACAGCCCCCGCTGCCATAACAATGGTAAAAGGGTCTACCTGTTCCAGACGATTCTCCATGTAGGCCCAGTTCACACCGTAATCCACATCCTTTTCCGGTTCATAGCCTGCATGTTCGATCACCGTCCTGACCTTTTCTTCAATATGGGAGGAATTATCAAAATACAGATTAGCAGCCAGAAGCCCAACATTTACATCTTCCGGATGCTCTTCACCCCATGCCTTGAAATCCGCATCTGTAAGATCCCCCTTTAATTCCATCCAGAAAGCCTCCGATACAAAGAGCTCGCTTGCATGGCTGATGGAATCTCCCTCATACCATCCGCTGACTGTAAATTCTTTTTCCACCTTTTCTCCCATAAACGGGATCACAAGGGTGATCTTTTCTCCAAGAGCGTGGGGAATCTTACATTCATCCATCACGAAGGTATCCACCACGATCCCATCTTCCGTATCAGGAAGGTGACCCTCCTCTAAAGTAATAAAATAATCTTCCAGACTCTTTTCCTCGGGGAGATAGCGGACTTCCCCGGAACGCTTTAAAATATTTTCCGCAACCCCGATTAGAATATTGTAATCACTGCGCTTAACCAGAGGATCCGATATGATTTTCTCATACTGCTCCATCGTTGCCCCTTTCAGACCCGCATGGGCACGTCCGCCTACCTCTCGCATGGTAGACTCTTCCGTCACCTGCATGACACCTCCTAATAGGGAGAAAACAGCGGTAAACAGCATTCCCGTCAAAATGATGGCGAGAACAGCAAATAGATTTCTTGTCCTGTTATGTCGCAAGCTTCTGGATGACAGCTTTTTTACTGCTGCACCGTTATTATTTTTCATCCGGAACACCTCCCACGATCTTCCCATCCTCCACATGGATGACACGGTCACAGAGCTGTGCCAGTGCTTCGTTGTGGGTAATGATCACGATGGTCTGATGGAACCTTTCTCCCGTAAGCTTCAAAAGCCCCAGCACCTCCAAGGTAGCACGGCTGTCCAGATTTCCCGTAGGTTCATCCGCCAGAATAATATTGGGCTTGCTCACCAGCGCCCGCGCAATGGCCACTCTTTGCTGCTGGCCGCCGGAAAGCTGGCTTGGAAGATTGTTTCTTTTATCAGCGATCCCAAGTGTCTGCAGCACATCCTCCACAAAATTTTTATCCGGTTTTCTCCCATCCAATTCCACAGGCAGTACAATATTTTCATAAACATTCAAAATAGGCACAAGGTTGTAGCTCTGAAAAACAAACCCAATCTTTCTTCTGCGAAATATAGTCAGTTCCGTCTCATTTAGTTGGAAAATATCCTTTCCACCCACCAATACTTTTCCGGAAGTGGGATAATCCAATCCTCCCAGCATATGAAGCAGCGTACTTTTCCCGGAGCCGGAAGCTCCCACAACAGCAACCAATTCCCCCTCTTCCACGCTCATCGTAACGCCGTCAAGGGCTTTCACCAGGTTTGCACCGCTGCCATAATATTTTTTCAAATCCTGTGTTTCCAGTATTTTCATGTCATACCTCCCAAATTTCTATAACGTAAAAAGCTGCCATGAAAACTCCAAATGGGGTATTTCTTATGACAGCTTACATTTTAACAGCAAAGCCTTACAGGGCTATGACAATCCTTGTGAAAAATTATGACAGTTTTGTAAGAAAAAACGAAAACAGCTTCCCTCTTCTGGTTTTGACGCGACCGTGATATACCCTTGCTCGCTCTGGAGGATCAACTGGGCAAGATATAGCCCAAGACCTGTTCCTTCTTCCGCTCCGGCCTGCCGGCCCCGGTAAAAACGCTGGAAAATCTTATTGTATTCCTGCTCCGGTATCCCCATTCCGTGGTCTTTCACCGAGATACAACTGTAGAGTTCCATTCTCTCGATCCCTATTTCGATCCTGCTTCCCACCGGCGAATACTTCACTGCATTTTCCAACACATTCACCAGAGCCTCCGCCGTCCATTTGGGATTATGGTAAAGCTTAAAATCTTCAAATTCTTCCACGATCAGTTCGATCTGCTTTTTCGCAGCCTGCGCATATACAGCCCCCACCGCTTTGGCAATCGTCGGTTTCACCTCGATGTCCTCTGCTTCAAAATGGATGATCCCGTTTTCCAGTCTGGAGGCTTTTAAAAGATCCTGCATCAGCCACTGCATTCTGGTGGCCTGCGCTTTCGCATGTCCCAAAAATTCTGCCTGTCTCTCCTTGGACAGTTCATTTGACTCCAAAAGCTCCATATCCATCACGATATTGGCAAGGGGCGTTTTTAACTGGTGGGAAAGATCGGAGATAAGCTCCATCACCTGATTTTTTTCCTTTTTTGCCTGCTCCTCCTGCCAGACCGCCCTGCCAAGGACCTGCCTCATTTCACTGACCAGTCTGGATTCTCTTGTTTCCTGCACGTCCAAAGTATCAATCTTTCCAGCCATTCCTCTTTGAACATCCGTCTTTCCATATGTACCCCGTTGAAACTGTTCCAGAATACGATCCAGCTTATGCCATTGCCGAAAAAACCACACTGCCCAGACTACAAGAATGGACAGACAGACCACAAGAGCGCTCCCCAGAATCATACACCATTGTCTATCACTCATATCTACTCCTATTTTAAATATCTCATCCTATGTACCGCTTTTTTTCTCACAGGTACTCCTACAGCGGTGTCTCATCCTATGCGCACCTTTTCTCTCACCGGCTCTCCTCCCACAGGTATCCCATCCCGTGGACCGTTTTGATCTTATCCTCCCCCAGCTTTTTCCGCAGGCGGCTGATATTCACAGGAAGGGTATTTTCTTCCACGTAATTTCCGTCCTCATCCCAGATGTGCTGCAGGATCTGCTCCTTCAGAAGGACCTGATTCTTATTTTCCAGAAAATACTGCAAAAGGCGGAGCTCCGTCATGCTGAGGTCAAGCTCCTGCTCTCCCTTATATACCCGCAAGTTTTTCGTATTCAAGCGAATATCGCCGGAGGTAAGCTCACATTCCTGCTGCCGGCTTTTTCTGCCTTTCCCGTGTTTCTCTAAGATCTTTTCCAGCCTGACCTTCAAAACAGAGACAGAAAAAGGCTTCGTCATATAATCATCCGCCCCGCATTTCAGTCCCATGATCTCATCCACTTCCATATCCCTCGCAGTGAGCATCAGCACAGGCAGGTCAGAGCGTTCACGGATCTTTTGGCAAAGCTGGATCCCGTCACCGTCCGGCAGGTTCAGATCCAGCAGGATGGCATCCGGATGCTCCATCTCAAAAAGTTTAAGTCCCTTTTCCATATTTTCTGCCGTCACCACTTCATAGCCTTCCTGCGCCAAAGCAA
>JALFIB010000214.1 GCA_022776305.1 Lachnospiraceae bacterium | reverse complement strand
TCGCACTTCCACAATCCTGCCCAATATTCGGATATCGTGGGGTATACACCCCACTTTTATCCTCATATTTGGGCGGGTCATTAAGTCATATAACCACTCATGTGCAAGCACATCGTGGTTAATGACTTTTGACCCTGGCATCTTAGAATATGTGTATCACGAAAAAGATGAAAAAGGCGGTAAGAAAATGGAGGAATTGATTATGAAGAAAAGGCTGTATAAATCAAATGACAATAAGATGATCGACGGTGTTTGCGGAGGTATTGCAGAGTATTTTAACATTGATCCTACGCTTATACGATTGGGATGGGTGATCTTTTGCGCGATGGGCGGCAGCGGTTTTGTTGCTTATATCTTGGCAGCGCTTATTATTCCGAGACGTCCGGTAGAATAAGGGGTTTGTTTATCAGTGAAAAGAGAGGAGTAAACAGTAACGGATCTCATGATCTCATGGTAATTGAGAGGAAAAAGGAGCAGGAAAATCTACTACCATCAATATCATGTGCGGACAGCTTGGAAAAGATGCGGGGAGTATACATATAGGGGGCGTTGACCTCGATCAGGATCTCGACAGTATTAAACGCAGCTTAGGGGTAGTATTTCAGAATTCTGTTTTAGATAAAGAGCTTTCTGTACGAGACAATCTGGAAAGCAGGGCTGCATTGTATGGGATTTCAGGGAGGAATTTTAAGGTGAGGCTTGCTGAGCTTGCAAAGCTGCTGGAGTTTGAGGATCTGCTTAAACGTCCGGTGGGCAAGCTTTCCGGCGGACAGCGGCGAAGGATCGACATTGCAAGGGCATTGCTTCACAGGCCACGCATCTTGATTCTGGACGAACCGACCACAGGTCTTGATCCCCAGACAAGAAATATTTTGTGGAGTGTGATCGGTGACCTGCGGAAGAATGAAGGTATGACGGTATTTTTGACGACCCATTATATGGAAGAGGCTGCTGATGCAGATTACGTAGTAATTCTGGACAGTGGCAGGATTGCCGCAGAGGGAACTCCGCTGGAGCTAAAAAATACTTTTACAGGGGATTTTATTACGATCTACGGCGTTGAAGAATCCCAGATCAAAACACTTGGGGCACCTTATACCTCTATACGGGATGCTTATCGGTTATCCGTGGCGGATACTGCTGAGGCAACAAAACTGATTTTGCAGTATCCTGAGCTTTTTCAGGATTTTGAGATCACCAAAGGAAAACTGGATGATGTATTTTTAGCGGTGACCGGCAAAAAGTTAAGTGGAGGTACGGATAAATGACTGGTATTGCGGCGCTTATCAAGCGCAACATGAAATTGTATTTTAAAGATAAGGGGATGTTTTTGACATCTTTGATCACTCCTTTGATCTTATTAGTATTGTATGGTACTTTTTTAAGCAATGTTTATGAAGATATCTTCCGAAGTGCTTTGCAGGCGGCAGGCGCCGCAGCATCCGATAAATTGATCGGTGGCTGCGTGGGTGGTGAATTGATCTCCTCATTGCTGGCAGTGAGCTGTGTGACTGTGGCTTTTTGCTCCAATCTCCTCATGGTGCAGGATAAGATAACCGGCGCCAAAAAGGATATCACCATCACCCCTGTAAAACCAGTTACATTGGCTCTTGGCTATTATATGTCAACGCTTTTTTCAACTCTTCTGATCTGCTTTTGCGCAACTGGCGTATGCCTCGGGTATTTGTCCTATGTGGGATGGTATTTGACAGTTTCAGATGTGGCAAGTCTTTTTTTGGACGTATTTTTACTGGTACTGTTTGGTACGGCACTGTCGTCCTGTGTTAATTTTCCTTTGTCTACCCAAGGACAGGCTTCTGCGGTGGGAACTATCATCAGCGCAGGATACGGATTTATCTGCGGCGCTTATATGCCTATTTCCCAGTTCTCAGAAGGTAATTTCTTTCCTGCCGGGTACTTACGGAACCAGCCTGCTTAGAAACCATGCATTGCGTGGTGTTTTTGCAGAAATGGAGGAGAAGGGCTTTCCTGAACAAGTGGTGGAAGCAATCCGGGACAGCGTAGACTGCAACTTATACTTTTTCGGCGAGAAAGTAGCACTTACCAATATGTATGTGATCCTTGTAGGGGCGATATTGATCGCTGTCGCAATTTACGTAGTGATGAATCTGCTGGCAGTTCGCAAGAAGCATTCCTGTAGATAAATGAATTGCTCGGCAGCTGTTTTTATATGACCCTCCCCATTATTGACAATCTTATATATTCTGTTAAAATTATGTGAAACAACTGTATCATATAAATACTTATTCAATAAGATATAGATGTGAAACATAGAAGTCTTCACTGTATCAGAACATGGAAGGGGGAGGGAATATGGACAAACGAAAAGAAGCGAACATTCGTGTAAAGAGTAACATAACGAAAGCATTGTTTCGCTTAATGCATGAGAAAAGTTTTTCGGATATTTCCATTACAGAACTGATCCGGGATGCCGGTGTTGCGAGGGTATCCTTCTATCGGAATTATGACTCTAAGGAAGATGTGCTGGTGACATTGATAGAAGATATTTTGGAACAGTTCCGGGATACGATTGATTCAAATGATACTGATTACTACACTTATGGAAATATATACAAAAGTTTTTCGTATTTTGAGAAATACGGGGAGTTTGTGCTGGATTTATATCAATTCGGTTATGGATCCATATTATTGGAAAAGTTGAATCGGTTTCATGAAGATATTGCGGGAACCATGCCAAACGGTTCCATTGAACAGTACCGATTGTATATGTATATGGGGGCTTTGTTTAATACAGCAATCATGTGGCTTCAAAATGGTAAAAAGGAAGATGTAGGGGACATTGCGAGGATGTTTTGCACGGCGTGCGGAATTACGGGTTTTCCTGTTCCTTAATTTGTGGGGCTGTCGGGGAATGATTTCCTGGCAGCTTCACTTATTTTATTACAAAAACAGAATTTAAAAATGCATTTTACTTTTATATTTCCAAGGAAGCATGTTCCAAGCCATTATCCCATAAAAACGAACAAACATTCGATTTATGGACTGTGTGGACAGGATAAAACTACATGGACAGGGTGAATTCAGTGACCTTCATTCGTAAAGCGGGCTCTGGGATAGAAAATAGAAGCGAAAAAATTGAGCGGTACCGCTCAAAAAAATCCGCTCAAAAATAGAGAGCGTGCAACGCCGATAGATTTTGAAAAGTGTAGTGTAAGATTTATTAATATTTGTTATAATTTGAATAGATGCATGATAAATGTGGCAGATAGATGGAGAGAAGGAAACGTGTGGTACCTAGGGAGGTCTGTGTGATACGCTCTGAAAGGAGTAACCAACACTGCGAAGTGTTGCTGGGCACACAGAAGTATACCTGAATACTATGCATGTATGGCGGCAAATAGCCGAAAAGGACATTGGTTCTGCGCCAACCTCACAACGGTTAAGCGAGCCATGTCAAAAGAAAGACTGATAAACGGTGGCTTTTATGATTTAGCCACAGCTTATC
>JALFIB010000212.1 GCA_022776305.1 Lachnospiraceae bacterium | reverse complement strand
CTATTCCAGGTAATGGATGTTCTTATCAAGACGATGCCACAAGATGATCCGGTATATCAGTTCTTAGATAAGAAGCGTGCTCAGGGTAAACCTTATTATGTCTATATGACAGCAGGTGCCAACAAGTTCCTACGAATCTACTATGGTCGAGTGAAAGAATATCTCTCATCTCTTCCGGATTCAGAATAGCTTCATAAACATCTTTTCAGACCAGCACTGGTGTGGTGGTCTTATTTTGATACCCATTTTTCAACCTGTATAAAATTTTCAATCTTCATCAATTTATCCTTGACTTTTTATTTGCAGGCTGACACGTAGCTTTCGGCAAACTCTACATGGAAAATCCCCACTACTTCTATCTGACACGTAGCTTTCGGCAAACTCTACATGGAAAATCCCCACTACTTCTAGTTGACATGTAACTTTCGGTATCCTCTACATGGAGAATTATTTTTACTTCCAGCTTACATGTCATTTTCATCCTTCTCTACACAAAGTGTTTTTCTTTTATAATGAAAAGCAAAGGAATGCTGCTCCGAAACTGATGAATCAGCAAGTTTTGCAACATTCCTTTTTTATAAGCATATTTAGAAACTGTGCATATTCTTTATAAGCATATTTAGGAACTGCGCATATTCTTTTTAGGCATATTTAGGAGCGATGCATATGATAGGAGCAGGCATTCTGGCAGCTGCGGACCGTGTCAGTGATCCTGCGGTCATCCATATCAGATTGAAGTGTATCCCGTACTTTTTTGCACTCTGACTCAGGTGAGAGGCTGCCGGGCCCATTGACACATCCGCCTTCACAGGCCATACCCTCCACAAAGGATTCCGGAAGACGGCCGTTTTTAAGAAGCATTAAAGCTTTTTTACAGTCTTTTGCGCCGTTTGCCCGGTAAACGTTTAGATTCCCGTTGCAGCCATTTTCTTTTAGGGATTGGAGCACTGCTTCAGTGACACCTCCGGCATGGGCAAAACGTCTTCCGTACATACTTCCCTGCTGGAGCTTTTCGCCCTGTGGCTGCAGGGTAATTCCTTTCGCTTCAAACATGGCCTTTAATTCCTTCAAGGTTAATACGTAGTCGGCATTGCCGTCCACGTGATCATCCAGCATCTCGCTTTTTTTAGCCACGCAGGGACCGATAAATACGGTGATGGCATCCGGGTGCTGCCCTTTGATAAAACGTGATGTGGCAGCCATGGGAGAGATCGTGGTGGAGATGCTGTCAGCTAACTGAGGAAAATGCCTGCGTACCATCCCGACAAAAGCAGGGCAGCAGGAAGTGGTTTTTTTCTCACCGTTTCGGAATGCTTCTGTCCATTCTCTGCCTTCGCTCTCCGCAGTGAGGTCGGCACCAAGAGCCACTTCATACATATCCGTAAAACCAAGGTCCATCAATGCATGACGCAGGTCACCCATGGTCACATCTTTTCCAAACTGTCCTTCTGCAGCAGGAGCAACCATGGCATAGACCGCCTTTTTCTTCCGGATGGCTTTGATGACCGGTACGACAAAAGAAAGGTCGGAAAGTGCACCAAAAGGACAGTTTTTGATACAGGCGCCGCAGTGGATACATTTTTCGTCATCAATGGTTACAATACCATGTTCATTGGTACTGATAGCGTTTACAGGACAGCTTTTTTTGCAGGGCCTTTGATGGTCACTGATAGCATTGTATGGACAGGACTGGGCACATTTACCGCATTCCCGGCACTTATCGGGGTCAATATAGGCTTTATCTCTTCCGATAGAAATAGCCCCGAATTTGCAGGCTCCCATACATTTTTTTCCAATACATTTCTGGCAGTTGTCAGTCACCACAAACCGCTGGATGGGACATTCGGCACAAGCGCTGTCAAGAACCTGGACGATGTTTCTGTTATGAAGGCCGACGGATGGGTATTTACCCTCTGCAAGCCGTACTCTCTGGCGGATGATCTCGCGCTCGCGGTAAACACAGCAGCGAAAGATCGCTTTGGGGCCGGGGAGAAGTTCATAGGGAATATCATCCCTCTTTTCCTCCAGCGTGTTTTCAAAAGCAAGCTTTGCAACCTGGCAAAGAACTTCGTGTTTTACGTCGTTGATGTCAGATGTGGTTGTAAGCATAAAGTCCTCCTCTTTTTATAATACATTTTTGCATACTGTATATTGTATACATTATAGCAGATAGTATTTTAGACAGACAAGTTTATAAAGAAATTATTTTGTATTTTATGAGAGACATATTATGATGTTAAGATCAAAAGATGCCATACGGATTGTTTCGTGCTTCGCACTCCCACATCTCCGCTCCGCTTCGGTCGGTGTTAAACGGATGTCCCCCGGACATTCTGTTAATGAAGTTTGTCGCTGCGCTGCACAACGCCGTAACCGATGGAGGTGGGACCTGCGTGGACACCAATGGTGGCCCCGATCTGGGCGATGGGAAGCTTTGCTGCAGCTGTATTTCCGAAAATCTCTGATAGCTTTTTCTGAGTCATTTCCTGAAGCTGGCATGCTTCTTCGCGGTCATAACTGTAGCCGATGATGATACCACAATCGTCAGGAGTGTAGTGGTTTTCCTGAAGATAAGAGATTAGCAGGTCCACAATTCCTTCCAGTGATTTGCGCCGTCCCCTCCGGATACCTGAAGAATGGATCTCACCATCCTGCAGGGTGATCAGAGGCTTTACATTTAACAGAGTTCCGGCGATACTGGTCATTTTTCCGATCCGTCCTCCGTGCTGGATGTAGTTGAAATCTCCCACTGTAAAGAAGATCCGTGCAGTTTTCCGGAGTTCTTTCATAGTATTTAATGTCTCTTCAAAAGAGCAGCCGTCATCCCTCATTCGACAGGCTTCCAGTACATATACGCTTTGCATCAGGGTGGCACACAGGGAATCTATCACAGCTACACGGACAGAAGGAAATTCCTCTTCCAGCATTTGCTTTGCAATCATAGCGGACTGATAGGAAGAACTCAGTTTTGTGGAAATGCAGATGCAAATAATATCCTGTCCGTTTTTGGCGCTGTTTCGAAATTCTTGATAGAAATCTTCCGGTGAAGGTGCTGCCGTTTTTGGATAGGTTTTCGGATTATCCATCATTTTCTGATAAAAATCCTGCAGTTTGATTTCCGTTCCTTCCCTTTTATATTCATTTCCGTCAAAGGACACAAGAAAATGGACAACATGGATCTCATTTTCTGATATTACTTGTTCGGGAAGATCACAAGAACCGTCACTCACTATAGTAAAATCTGGTCTCATGGGCAAGTAAACCTCCTGTTATAATAAAAACATTGTTCATGTTCCTGTTTTGTCATAGTTTAACACGTTTATTTGAAATTGTCACTGCCGGTCCAGTAATTGTCACTGCCGGTCCAGCATGTCTAAAAACGCCTGTACGGGTGCCGTGGGGATGCGGTTTGCTTTGTGGAAAAAGCAAATGTCCCGTTTTACAACGTCGCTGGCGATGTTGTAAAAATACAATCTTTCCTCCGGCGGGGCGTTCAGGATCAGGGTGTCACTGATAAAGGCTGCGCCTAAACCGTATGCCGCAAGATTGTATGCAGCAAGCTGCTGGTCCAGCTGCAGCTTGATCAGGGGCTTGACGGAAGATTGTGCAAAAAGCTTGTCAGCACGTGTACGGGTGTCATTTCCTTCGCGGAGAAGAAGGAAGGGTGTCTCAGAAAAATGTTTTAAAGAGACAGGGCGGAGTTTTTTCTTTTTTTCCAGATCGGACAGCTCTTTGGCGGTGAAACGGTAATCCCCAAGGACGTTGTTCACCGGGAAATGCTTTGGCACCGCCAGAAGTACCTGCTCGCTCTGGTAAACGTGGCATTTGTATACATCAGGATTAAAAATGATGTTATCCACCACCAGGTCCAAGGCGCCTTCCTGCAGTTCCCTTTTCAGCATAGAAGTATGGGCTTCATGGAGTCGGATATCCACGTTGGGATAGAGATCAGAAAAGGCGGACACAAGGGGCGGAAGAACATAGGAGGTAAAAAAAGTGGTTCCACCCAGCGTAAGGATGCCTGTGAGACAGTGTTCTGTGTCGTTTAGATACTGGTTGAAATTTGCTTCCACATCCATAATCTGGAAAACTGCCCGGATATAAGCCCGTCCCGTCTCGGTGAGGGAGATGGGAGAAGTACTGCGGTCAAAAATCGGGCTTCCGATGCGCGCTTCGGCCTTTTGAACCATTTGACTTAAAGAGGGCTGTGAAATAAAAAGTGCTTGGGCAGCCTTCGTAAAGCTGCCCTGACGATAGACTTCATATACGTAATTCATTTCATGGAAAAGCATGGTCATTCCCCTTTTAACATAGGTAATTACCTATATTACATTTAAGATAATTGGTATTTGAAAATAATATACCATCTGGATATACTAATTACAACTTAAAAAACGGTTCAAAACAACCTCAAAAAT
>JALFIB010000209.1 GCA_022776305.1 Lachnospiraceae bacterium | reverse complement strand
ACCAGATTACGAAAGCTGGACGATGGACAGTATAGTGCCACCATCTTAGCGGCTGCCGGTTTGAAACGGTTGGGTCTGGAACATAGGATCAGCCGGTATTTTTCCACGGAGGAGATGATTCCGGCGGCAGGTCAGGCAATTTTGGCAGTGCAGGGCCGCAGCGGGGAAAACTACGATTATCTGCAGGGGTATTCGGATGAAGATGCAAGACTGTGTGCCCTTGCGGAGCGGGCCTTTGTCCGGTCATTGGGCGGAAGCTGCAGTACACCCATCGGGGCTTATGCCACGGTGTGCCATGGAAAGGTTGTATTGCAGGGATTATATTTTGATGAAGAGAGACAGCAGCTGTACACCGGTACAGAAACCTGCAGTTTAGTTGAACCGGAGAAGGCAGGAAGGGAGCTGGCATACCGTTTTCTGGCTCAGTTTTAGAAGATTGTTTGTTCTTGATAGACAAATTGTTTTTGATAGAAAAATTGTTCTTAAGAATTGTTGTGCCTTTGAAACATGGATTGATCGAATAGACAGAAAGGATTCGGAAAATGGAAGAAAAAACAACGGGAAAGGTCTATCTTGTAGGTGCAGGGCCGTCTGATCCGGGGTTATTTACAATAAAAGGAAAACAAGTACTTGAAGAAGCGGAAGTAGTGGTCTATGATGCATTGGTAGGGGATGAAATCTTAAATATAATCCCGGACAAGGCAGAGGCCATCAATGTAGGAAAACGTTCCAACAATCACACCATGCCGCAGGAAAAAATGAATGAGCTGCTTGTCCAAAAAGCAAAAGAAGGAAAGAGAGTTGTGCGATTAAAAGGCGGAGATCCCTTTTTATTTGGCAGAGGCGGGGAAGAACTGGAGTTGTTAGTAAAAGAGAAGATCCCTTATGAAGTAGTTCCGGGGATCACTTCCGCCATATCTGTACCGGCATATCAAGGTATCCCGGTTACTCACAGGGATTTTTGTTCTTCCGTGCATATTATTACGGGACATAAAAGAGCAGGAAAAGAATACGATATCGATTTTGAAGCGCTGGTGCGAACAAAGGGCACTCTTGTATTTTTGATGGGTGTGTCTTCTCTGGGAGATATCTGCAGGGGCCTTTTGGAAGCTGGGATCGATCCGGGAAAACCGGCTGCCCTTTTGATGCGAGGGACTACCGCAGCGCAAAAACGGATCGTGGCCACTGTAGCTACGTTAGAAGCGGAAGTAAAGAAGCAGGGAGCCCAGACACCGGCCATTATTGTGGTAGGCGATGTGTGCAGCCTTGCGGATGAGTTTTCCTGGTATGATAAAACAGTTCTTGGCGGCGTAAAAGTGCTTTTGACCCGTCCAAAGGAATTGATCAGTGAGACTGCCAGAAAACTTCGCACTCTCGGCGCAGAGGTTTTGGAAATGCCGGCGATCCGTACGGTGAAGATCGACAACAATGAACCCCTTTATCAGGCTCTGCATTGTATAGGACAGTATAACTGGCTGGTATTTACCAGTCCCACAGGTGTACGAGTCTTTTTTGAGGAATTGGCTTCACAAAAACTGGATATGCGGAATCTGGGGACAATAAAGATCGCTGCCATTGGCGGCGGTACAAAAAAAGAATTGGAGAAGCGGGGACTATATGCGGATCTAGTTCCGGAGATATTTGACGGGGAACATCTGGGGGTGGCCTTGGAGGCAGCTGCCGGTGAGGGCGATAAAATCCTGATCCCGAGGGCTTCTATGGGCAGCAGCGAGCTGACAAAGCCGTTGCTGGCATCGCCCAAGCAATTCCGGGTCGATGATATCCCCACTTATGATACTCAGTATGAGACAGGCAGGCTGTCCCATGAAAAAGAGGAATTTGAAAGAGGAGAAATTGATTATGCGCTGTTTACAAGCGCTTCCACTGTCCGTGGGTTTGCAGCTGCCATGGGGAAGATGGATTTTACAAAGATAAAAGCAGTATGTATCGGCAAACAGACGAAAGCAGCTGCCGATGCACTTGGCATGCAGACGTGGATGTCAGAAAAAGCGTCTATAGACAGCCTTGTAAACAAGTTAGCAGACATTCATAGATCAGTTAGTAAAAGTTCATAGATCAGTTGATAAAAATCAAAAATTAGGAAGATCATTGATTGTAGAAACCGGTTAGGGAGGAAAGAAAAATGAATATGAGAATCAGGCCGAGGAGGCTTCGTTACGGAGAAACCCTTAGAAAGATGGTGAGGGAGACCAGGGTAGACCCATCTTCCCTGATCTATCCTATGTTTGTAAAAGAAGGAACAGGAATCGTGGAAGAGATTCCTACAATGCCGGGCCAGTACCGTTACAGTATTGATACCATGGAGAGAAAACTGGAGGAGTTACTGGATGCGGGAGTGTCCAGCGTGATGTTTTTCGGGATCCCGGACCACAAAGATGAAGTGGGAAGCGGGGCATACGCGGAAGACGGCATCGTCCAGCGAGCTGTGAGATTGGCCAGAAGAGAGTTCCCGGAGATGTATCTGATCACCGATGTCTGTATGTGTGAGTATACCTCACATGGCCACTGCGGTGTGCTCTGCGGCCACGATGTGGACAATGACGCGACATTGAAGCTTTTGGCGAAATCCGCCCTTTCCCATGTACAGGCAGGAGCGGATATGGTGGCGCCTTCTGATATGATGGATGGAAGAGTAGCAGCGATCCGCGATATTCTGGACGAAAACGGATACAAAAATACTCCGATCATGTCCTACGCTGTGAAATATGCGTCTGCTTTTTACGGCCCATTCCGTGATGCAGCAGGATCAGCTCCTGCATTCGGTGACCGCAAGAGCTACCAGATGGATTACCACAACAGCCGGGAAGGGATTAAAGAAGCACTTCTGGATGTACAGGAGGGTGCGGATATTATTATGGTCAAGCCTGCCATGTCCTATCTCGATATGGTAGCCAAGATCAAAGAGGCCGTTCAGGTGCCTGTGGCTTCCTACAGCGTCAGCGGCGAGTATGCCATGATCAAGGCCGGAGCAAAATTGGGCTATATTGATGAGGAGAAAATCATTTGTGAAACGGCAGCTTCTGCATTCCGTGCAGGCTGTGATATTTACCTGACATATTTTGCGAAAGAAATCGCACAATATATGCAGGAGGGAAAGATCGGGTAAGTAATACTTAAGAAATAAGAATAAAAAGAAACAGAGAAAAATGGATAGAAACAGATAGCAACAGAGAAGATATAAAAAACAGATAGCAACAGAAAGAAACAGAAAGAAACAGATAGAAACAGATAGAAACGGACGGTAACGACAGACCGGAAGATGAAAGGAAAAAAGAATGACAAAATCAGAAGCAATATTTGAACGCGCTTGTAAAGTGATACCGGGAGGTGTGAACAGCCCAGTACGTGCCTTTGGTTCTATTGGAGGAACCCCCCGGATGATCTGCTCGGCAGACGGAACCCATATGACGGATGAGGACGGAAATACGTATCTCGATTTTGTGGGATCCTGGGGACCAATGATCCTGGGCCACAACCATCCGGCAGTAAAAGAAGCGGTGATCAAAGCCTGTGAAGACGGATTAAGCTTTGGAGCAGCTACGAAACGGGAAGTGGAAATGGCCGAGCTGATCTGCAGTTCCATCCCCAATGTAGACATGGTGCGCATGGTCAATTCCGGAACGGAAGCTGTGATGAGTGCCATCCGTACGGCGCGAGGTTATACAGGAAGGGACAAGATCGTAAAATTCATGGGCTGTTACCATGGACATTCCGATGCACTGCTGGTACAAGCCGGTTCCGGCGTGATGACGGCTGGGATCCCTGACAGTGCAGGCGTTCCCAAAGGCTGCACGCAGGACACTCTATCAGCGGTGTACAATGACGCTTCCTCTGTAGAAAAGCTTTTTGAGACATTTCCGGAGGAGATTGCTGCGGTGATCGTAGAGCCGGTTGGAGCAAATATGGGTGTGGTGCCGCCTGCACCGGGATTTTTGGAATCCTTGCGCAGCCTCTGTACGAAATACGGCGCTGTTTTGATCTTTGATGAAGTGATCACAGGGTTCCGTCTTGGATTTACAGGAGCTCAGGGATATTTTGGCGTTGATGCGGATCTCGTCACCTATGGAAAGATCATTGGGGCAGGCATGCCGGTGGGCGCTTACGGAGGCAAGCGGGAGATCATGAGCTGTGTAGCACCTGTAGGACCGGTTTACCAGGCAGGAACACTCAGCGGTAATCCGGTAGCTATGGCAGCAGGCCTTGCCCAGCTGACCATTTTGAAAGACCATCCTGAAATCTATCAGGAGTTAAATGAAAAAGGTGATTGGTTCTATGGAGAGGTAAAGCGATTGCTGGAAAAAACAGAGCTTCCGGCACAGGCTACCTCCTGCGGATCTCTAGGCTGTATTTTCTTTACGAATACACCCGTTGTGAATTATGAAACAGCCAAAACCTCAGATACATCTTTATATGCTTCTTATTTTAAGCATATGCTGGAAAACCACATTTATCTGGCACCGGCCCAGTTTGAGGCAATGTTCCTATCTGCTGCCCATACCAGAGAAGAACTGGTAGGCGTGCTGGATGTGATGAGAGGATTCTTCTTAAAAGACAATTAGGAGGAAGGCGGATGCTCCATTTAATCACAGGCGGGAGCGGAAGCGGAAAATCCGCTTATGCAGAAGCGCAGGTTATGTCCGCCGGGATAGAAAAGAAAATATATATCGCCACCATGATACCCTATGGGGAGGAAGGGCGGCAGAGAGTGGAACGCCACAGAGAACTGCGCAAAGAAAAAAAGTTTGATACGCTGGAGTGCTATACAGGTCTGGAGAATCTTACCGTTCCCCCGGATTGTGCCGTATTGCTGGAATGCATGTCTAACCTTGTGGCCAATGAAATGTTTGAACCGCAGGGAGCCCATGAACGTACGGTAGATGCTGTGATAAAAGGTATTCATTGCCTTGCTGATCAGGCAGGGCAGCTTTTTATCGTGACAAACGAGATTTTTTCAGACGGCATTTCCTATGATCCGGATACCCAAAAGTATCTGGAATATCTTGGAGAAGTAAACCAGAAAATAGCCGAGATGGCAGATACTGTCACGGAAGTAGTATACGGAATTCCCCTCAGGCTAAAAGAAAAAGGAGTAACAGATGAAACGATGTTGGAACAGCCTTAATATTGCGTTTTCCATGTATTCCAGGCTGCCTGCGGCCCAGTGTGACTGGTCGGAAGAAACCACAAAGTACGTGATGTGCTTTTTCCCCTGGATCGGGATCGTGATCGGGGCTTTATGTCTTGGCTGGGATTTTCTTGCAGGTTATTGCCAGATGAGGGATCCTCTGCGAAATGTGGTCTTGATGTTGATTCCCATTGCTGTCAGCGGAGGGATCCATCTGGACGGTTTTCTGGATACGGCTGATGCCCTCAGCTCCTGGAGGCCAAGGGAAAAACGGCTGGAGATCTTAAAGGATTCCCATGCGGGAGCCTTTGCTATTATAGCCTGCGCTGTCTATTTTTTCGCAATGTACGGCGTGGTTGATTCTGTGCGTGGAGGTATGGTGCCGGTATACATATTTACCTTCGTGATTTCCCGTTCCCTCAGTGCTTTTTCCGTGGTGACCTTCCCGAAAGCTTCGATAAAAGGAACTGTGGCAGGATTTGCAAAAAATTCCAAGACAAGGATCATCCAGACAACGGTCCTTATATATCTATTGATCTGCGGAGCCTGCATGTTGGTGCTGCAGCCTTCTTATGCCATCGGCGCGCTTTTGGGTGCGGTGGCAGCTTTTTGTTGGTACCACCGGATGGCCATGAAAGATTTCGGCGGCATCAACGGTGATCTGGCAGGCTGTTTTTTGTCTGTGTGCGAGCTGGCGATTCCATTGGGCATTGTGGTTTCGTCTATTTTGATAAAATAATCCGTATGGCATTTTTTGACCCCAATGTCATGAAATTACGCCGATTTTGAGAGGGCGGAGCACGAAAAAACAATGTTAGGATCATTTTTCGGGCAACTTATGAAAAAAGAGAGGAAATAAAAGGTGGAAAAACTGATTTCATTATATAAAAGATATAAAGAAATAGTGAATTACTTAATTGTGGGAGGACTGACCACCGTGGTCAGCCTTGGGGTATACTATGGATGTGTATTGACCATACTGGATCCGGAAGTGGCTGTGCAGCTTCAGGCTGCAAATATTATTTCGTGGATCGCAGCCGTAACATTTGCCTATTTCACAAACAGGAAATTTGTTTTTGAAAGTAAAAATGAAAATAAGCTGAAAGAGGCTGCTGCATTCTATGGATCAAGGGTGACGACTCTTTTGGTGGACATGGGCTGTATGTTTTTGATGGTAACTTTATTTGGGTGGAATGATAAAATTGCAAAATTGATCGTTCAAGTGATCGTAACAGTGGCAAATTATGTGCTGAGCAAATTTATTGTGTTCCGCAAATAATAAATGGGAGACTGATACAATGAAACTGGTCATTGGAGGCGCATTTCAGGGAAAAACATCGTACGCGAAAGATACATACCAGATTCAGGAGGGCTGGATCGACGGACACAGCTGTGGGATGGAAGAGATTTTTTCCTGCAGAGGGATCCATCATTTCCATGAATACGCGAAAAGAATGATGAGAGACGGCAGTCTGCTGGATCTGGAACATCAGGCGGAAGGCTTTGCTGAAAAACTTTTCCAGAGAAATCCGGATATTGTGATCGTGTCAAATGAACTTGGATGTGGCGTTGTGCCGGTAGACAAGGAAGACCGTATCTGGCGGGAACTGGTGGGAAGGCTCTGCACCAATCTGGCAGAGCGCTCGGATGAGGTAGTGCGGGTTATGTGCGGCATTGGAATGAAACTGAAGCAGTGACAGAAGGAGCAAATATGTATTTTCCGGTTTTTATTGATTTATCAAAAAAACAGGTTTTGGTGGTAGGGGCAGGGAAGATTGCTTCCCGCAGGGTTCGCACCCTTAGCAGCTTTACTGGGAATATCACCGTAGTAGCACCGCAGATTTCGCAGGAGATCAGGGAACTTGCCGTGCAATATCCGATGACGTTGGATGAGAGAAGTTTTTTGCCGGAGGATCTGGAGCAGAAGGATATGGTACTGGCGGCTACAGATGACGACACACTGAACCGCAGGATCGCTTCCCTTTGCAAAGAAAAAAGGATACCGGTGAATGTGTGCAGCGACCAGACCTTATGCGATTTCCAGTTCCCTTCTGTGGTGAGAGATGGGGATGTGGTGATTGGGATCAATGCTTCCGGAAAAGACCATCATTTAGTGAAGAAAACGAGACAGAAGGTGGAACAGAGTATCTGCGGAGAAAAGTTCCGGAGTAATTATATAGATTGAGGAACGAGTTAGGGCAGCTATGCCTTTTTGGCTGTTTTATAAAGGGGAATGGAAATGTTATGGTGTGAGTATTTTGCAGGTTCTTTATTGGCTGTGGTTTTTGGATTTGCGGCAGATCTTATCTTCGGGGATCCTTTGACGAGACTGCATCCCATCTGCCTGATCGGGAACCTGATCGCAGTTTTAGAGAAAGGGATTCGGAAAATTTTTCCCAAAACAAAAGCCGGAGAACTATTTGGCGGATGCGTGATGGCGCTACTGGTGATCGGGATCTCAACAGGGACACCGGCACTGGTCTTGGTTTTAGCTTACCGAGTTTCCATCTATCTTGGCGTGGCGGTGGAAGCTGTCATGTGCTTCTTTCTTTTTGCAGTGAAATCCTTAAAAAAAGAAAGCATGAATGTAAAAAAGGCTTTGGAAAAGGATGGGTTGGAAGCAGGACGCAAAGCAGTTTCCAGAATTGTGGGAAGAGACACCCAGTCATTGTCGGAAAAAGGCGTGATTAAAGCGGCAGTGGAAACCGTGGCAGAAAACTTTTCCGACGGTGTATTTGCACCGATGTTTTATATGATGATCGGAGGCGGTATACTGGGATTTGCATATAAAAGTATCAATACCATGGACTCCATGGTGGGATATAAAAATGAAAAATACCTATATTTTGGCAGGTTTGCAGCCAAATTAGATGATATCGTAAATTATATTCCCGCAAGGCTGGCAGCCCTTTTGATGATCGCATCAGCAAAAATAAGCGGTCTTGACGGCAAAATGGCTTGGAAGATCTGGAACAGGGATCGCAGGAACCACGCCAGCCCAAATTCTGCCCAGACAGAATCGGCAGCGGCAGGGGCACTCCATGTGCAGTTGGCGGGAGATGCATATTATTTTGGAAAACTATATAAAAAACCTTTTATCGGAGATGATTTGCGATCTATTGAGAGAGCGGATATTGTGCGGATCAACCGGCTGATGGTGACTTCTTCCGTAGTTTCCCTTCTTTTGATGGGGCTGGTCAAATTATTGGTATTGGTTTTCGTTTAGCATTTTTTCATGGAACTAGGAGACAAGGAATATGTTTCACAAGCATGGTGGAGACATCTATACATACAGCGGGGCTGTTGATTTTTCGGCGAACATAAATTATCTTGGAATGCCACCGAAAGTTCGGGAGGCGGCGATCCGGTCTATAGACGGTTCCCTGCATTATCCCGATCCTGATTACCGGTCGCTGCGCAGGGCGCTGGCCCGGCGGGAGAATGTACTGAATGAATGGCAATTACCGGAGCCGGAGTATACTGGTTGTGAAAATAAGGCGCAGATGATCCGTTCGGAGCATATCATCTGCGGAAACGGTGCAGCTGAGTTGATGTTTGCGTTGGCAGCTGCAAAACACCCGAGAAAAGCCCTCCTTGCAGTCCCTTCTTTTTTTGAATACGAACAAGCTTTGGGAGCTTTTGGATGCAGGATCCATAGATATTCAATGGCAAAGGAGTATCAGTTCCGTCTGGAAGAAGATTTTTTTGATGCAATCGATGAGGAGACAGACTGTATCGTTCTGGGGAATCCAAATAATCCTACCGGAAGGCTATTGGAAAGCAGTTTTCTTGATAAAGCTGCTAAGATCTGTTCTCAGAGAGGAATCCTGTTTGTTCTGGATGAGAGCTTTTTTGATTTTCTCTGTGAGGAGGATAAGAAAAAGACTTGGTCAGGGACGGGGAAAGTATTGGATCATCCTAACCTTTTTGTTATAAAATCTTTTACAAAAATGTACGCTATGCCGGGGCTGCGTTTTGGATATGGCATCTGTAGTGATACAGAGCTTTTAGAAAAGATGCGGGCTTTGATGCAGCCATGGAACGTATCCGTTCCCGCACAGGCAGCAGCAGAGGCTGCAGCCGGAGAACTGCAATTCGCAAAAAAAACAGCTGACCTGATCAGTAGGAATAAAGCAGAGATGACCGAATGGATGGAGCAGGCCGGATACCGTGTTTACCCATCCAATGCCAACTTCCTTTTATTTGAGGGGCCGGAAGACCTTGGCGATTTTTGTCTGAAAGAAGGATGGATGATCCGTGACTGCAGCAATTTTCCGGGATTGGAAAAGGGTACCTTCCGGATCTGTGTGAGAAGCCGGGAAGAAAATAGGGCACTGATGGAAGTCTTAAAGAGAGGGATAATGAGATGGCAAAAGTAATTATGGTGCAGGGAACCATGTCAAATGTAGGAAAAAGTGTGATTGCTGCCGGTCTGTGCCGTATTTTTAAGCAGGATGGGTACCGTGTGGCACCTTTTAAATCCCAGAATATGGCGTTGAATTCATTTATCACAAAAGAGGGATTGGAAATGGGAAGGGCGCAGGTAATGCAGGCAGAGGCTGCCGGGACAGAACCGTCTGTATCCATGAACCCTATTTTGCTAAAGCCCACCAACGATATAGGATCCCAGGTGATCGTCAATGGGGAAGTGCTGGGGACTATGAGTGCCCGGGATTATTTTAAAATGAAAAAATCCCTGATACCGGAGATCATGAAAGCGTACAAAAAACTGGATGAAAACTATGACATTATTGTCATTGAGGGGGCAGGAAGCCCTGCAGAGATCAACCTCAAAGAAGACGATATTGTCAATATGGGCATGGCGAAACTTGTGAACGCCCCGGTGCTTCTTGTGGGGGATATTGACCGCGGCGGAGTATTTGCCCAGCTTTACGGAACAGTTGCACTCTTGGAAGAGGAAGAAAGAAACAGGATCAAAGGATTGATCATTAATAAATTCCGGGGAGATAAGACCATTTTGGATCCGGGAGTGGAAATGCTGGAAGAGATGACAGGCATCCATGTTGTGGGAGTTACGCCCTATCTCCATGTAAGCTTAGAAGATGAGGACAGCTTAAGCGAGCGCTTGGAAGATAAACATGCCATAGGGCTCATAGACATTGCTGTGATACGGCTACCCCGCATTTCTAATTTTACGGATTTCAATGTATTTGAAGGGGTCAAGGGCGTGTCAGTCCGGTATGTTTCCGCAGCGAACCAGCTGGGAAATCCGGATCTGATCATTCTCCCGGGAACGAAAAACACTATGGGGGATCTTTTGTGGATGCGCCAGAATGGGCTGGAGGCTTCCATTTTAAAAGCACATAAAGCTGGAACGACTGTGTTTGGCGTCTGCGGCGGATACCAGATGCTTGGAAAATCCATAGCGGATCCGGATGGAGTGGAAGAAGGAGGCACCATCCGTGGCATGGGGCTTCTGGATGCGGATACGGTATTCGAGGCAGAAAAAGCAAGAACCAGAATTGAAGGAAGGGTTTTAAACCCGGATGGCATATTAAAACCATTAGCCGGAGCAAAAGTGACAGGCTATGAGATCCATATGGGACGGACTCATGTTAGTTCGGAGACAATGCCTTTTACGGAGATCGTGGATACCATCACAGGGGAACATAAAATAGAAGGTGCATGCGGAAACAATGTGTATGGTTCTTATATCCATGGTATCTTTGACAATCAGGAGATTGCTGTCAAAATGGTACGCGCCATTGCTGCATCTAAGGGGATCACGGAAGAGATGGATATGGAGATTGATTTTGCAGCCTTTAAAGAAACACAGTATGACCTTCTGGCTGATGGGCTGCGGAAGCATCTTGATATGGAAGAGATTTATAAGATACTGGATGGCGAGACAGATAAATAGTGAAATCATCTGTCAGGTTTTGAACAAGAAGTAGGAAAAACATTTTCAAGCGCAGCTGATGGGAGGAATGAACATGGATAAATTTACGTTGGACGATATAGAGCGCCTTGGACCTATGGAGATAGAAAAGAGAAGCTTTGAGATCATCTCTCAGGAAGCGGGAGAAAGGATCAAGGACGACGAAAAAGCGATGATCATAAAAAGAGTCATCCACACTTCGGCAGATTTTGATTATATTGACAATCTCTGCTTTTCAGAAAACGTGGTAGAAAAAGCACTTCGTGCATTGAAAAACGGCGCTTGGATCGTTACAGATACTACAATGGCACTCTCCGGGATCAACAAGCGAAGTCTGGCTCAGGCAGGCGGGGAGGCACATTGCTTTATCGGAGATGAAGACGTGGCAGAGGAAGCAAAAAAGTCAGGTGTTACACGTGCCTCTGTATGCGTAGAGAAAGCGGCTAAACTCGGCAAACCTGTAATCTATGCAGTGGGAAATGCGCCCACGGCATTGATACGCCTTTATGAACTGATCCAGAATGGAACATTCCGGCCGGAGCTGATCATAGGAGTGCCTGTGGGCTTCGTCAATGTAGTCCAGTCAAAAGAATTGATCATGCAGACGGATGTGCCGTATATTGTAGCGCGGGGACGAAAAGGCGGGAGCAATGTGGCAGCTGCCATCTGTAATGCGCTTTTATACCAGTTGGACGGAAGCAGGAAGTAGGAGGAGCGGATGAAAGTCTACTTGATCCGTCATGGAAGTACGGCAGGAAATTTAGAGCACCGCTATGTGGGAAGTACGGACGAAGAGCTGACAGAAGAGGCAGTCCAGAAATTAAGAGCAGACAGGGGCAGGTATCCGGTTCCACAGACTGTGATTACCAGCCCACTGAAGCGGTGCCTGCAGACAGCACGTATTTTATTTCCGGAAATTACGCCACAAGTTTATGAGGATCTGAAGGAATGCAGGTTCGGAGCCTTTGAATATAAGAATTTTGAAGAATTAAAAGATGACAGTGACTACCAAAGGTGGATCGACAGTGGGGGAACCATTCCCTTTCCAGAAGGAGAAAGTAGGGAAGCTTTCATAGAAAGATGTACCGGCGCTTTTGCAGAAGGGATTTTAGAGGCGAGAAAAAGCCATCACAGCAGTGCAGCATTCGTGGTCCACGGCGGAACGATCATGGCTATATTGGACCAATATTCCTCTCCCCACAAAGATTACTTTTCATGGCAGGTAAAAAACGGTCTTGGGTTTTCCGGTGAGGTGGCCTTTCTTGAAGAAGAAGGAAAGATGAAAGAGATCAGGATCGAGAATATCCGGCCGCTGCCATCTTTGAAGGAAGAAATCGGAATCGAAGATCAGGTCATCATGAAAAATCATAAAAAGATGCGCTGCGGCTATACGACGGGAAGCTGCGCCGCTGCTGCCTCCAAAGCTGCGGCTAGGATGCTGCTCTCAGGAAAAAGCTGTGAATGGTCAGACCTTATGACACCGAAAGGAATTTTTCTCCATCTCCCTATTTTAGACGGGCGATTTAATGAAACACAAGCCGTTTGTGCCGTGCGAAAATATGGAGGGGATGATCCCGATGCCACAGATGGGATCCTGATCTATGCCAAAGCAGAAAAAGAGGGTGGCCTTTTGCCCGGTGATGTTTCCCCGAAGATTACCATTGAGGGTGGAGCCGGTGTGGGGCGTGTGACGAAGCCTGGGTTGGAACAGCCTGTGGGCGCAGCTGCCATCAACCGTGTGCCCCGGGAGATGATCCGGCGGGAAGTGGAGCAGGTCTGCGAGGAATATGAATACGAAGGCGGAATCAAGATCACCATTTTTGTCCCGGAAGGGGAACGCATTGGGGCAAAAACTTTTAATCCCCATATCGGGATCAAAGGGGGCATCTCCATCTTGGGAACCAGCGGGATCGTGGTGCCCATGAGTGAAGAGGCGCTGATTGCAAGTATCCGGTTGGAAATGAAACAAAAATGTGCCAACGGGGACAGGTTCCTTTTGATCACACCGGGAAATTACGGGGCGGATTTTATCCGGCGTAAAGAATTGTCCCATGCACTTGATGCAGAACATTCTATGAAATGCAGCAATTACGTGGGTGAGACATTGGATATGGCTGTGGAGCTGGGTGTGGAAGGTATCTTGTTTATTGCCCATATCGGAAAATTTATCAAAGTATCCGGAGGCATTATGAATACACATTCCGCTCACGGCGACTGTAGGGCAGAGCTTATGGCAGCTCAAGCAATGCGTGCCGCTTCTGCTCTTAGGGAAAAAAAAGAGCCACAAAGTTATCCTATGGGAGCGGAAGGACTATTAAAGTTGGAGGAACAGCTTCTCTCTTCCAACACCACGGAGGAGGCAATTGGGATTTTAAAGGAGGCAGATCTTCTGGCACCAACTATAGATGAGATCATAAAACGTATTCAGTTCCATCTGCAGAAACGCAGCAAAGGAGCCATCCGGACGGAAGTTGTGTTATTCTCCAACCAATATGGTTTTTTGGGAGAAACAGAAGGTGCAGAAAAGATGATGGAAGAGTTGGTACGTCAGGAAAAGTCAAAAAAGAACGATTAGAAGGACATTTAGATTCTAAAAGTAATAGAAAAGATATGAAACAACAGGAAAATCAGGAGGATTTATTCATGGCAGGAGTGTTATATGGAGTAGGTGTAGGACCGGGAGACCCGGAATATATGACGTTGAAGGCAGTGCGCCTGATTCGTGAAAATGAAGTAATTGCTGTTCCGGGGCCGGTGGCTGAGGAGACTGTGGCTTATAAGATCGCAGTGCAGGCAGTCCCGGAATTGGCGGATAAAGAACTGGTGCCGATCTTGATGCCCATGACTCATGACAGAGCTGTCATGGAGCAGAATCATGATGAGGCTGCAGATACAGTGGAAGGGTATCTGAAAGCAGGAAAGAATGTAGTCTTTCTCACATTAGGTGATCCAACGGTATACTCTACTTATATGTATGTGCAGAAACGTATTGAGGAGCGAGGATATCACACAGAACTGGTGAGCGGTATTACTTCTTTCTGTGCAGCTGCTGCCAGAGCGAATACATCACTGGTAGAATGGAGCGAACAACTCCATGTACTGCCGGCTGTCCACAAACTGGACAGTGAGCTGGACCTTCCCGGGAATTATGTTCTGATGAAATCCGGGAAAAAAATGGGACAAGTAAAAGAAATATTGCGCAGAAGCGGAAGAGATGTGGTGATGGTAGAAAACTGCGGCATGGATACAGAAAAAGTTTATCACAGTGTTGATGAGATTCCGGATGACGCAGGATACTATTCACTGATCATTGCGAAGGAGGCAAAAGAATGATTCATTTTGTTGGAGCAGGAAGTGGGGCAGCTGACCTGATCACCGTCCGGGGCAGTAAATTGCTGGGAGAAGCAGATGTGATCATTTATGCAGGCTCCCTTGTGAATCCAGAGCTGCTGCATTATAAAAAAGAAGGATGTACCGTATACGACAGCGCCAAGATGACGCTGGAAGAAGTATTTGATGTCATGAAAGATGCGGAAGGAAAAGGTCTTGTGACAGTCCGCCTGCATACAGGTGATCCCTGTGTATACGGTGCTATCCGTGAACAGATGGACCTGCTGGATGAGGCAGGGATCTCATATGATTACTGCCCGGGCGTCAGTGCGTTTTGCGGCGCTGCATCTGCCCTAAATATGGAATATACACTTCCGGGGATTTCACAGACGGTGATCATAACAAGGATGGCCGGAAGGACGCCGGTGCCGGAAAAGGAAGAAATCTCAAAACTGGCATCCCACGGTGCAACTATGGTCATTTTCCTCAGTACAGGGATGCTGGACAAACTCAGTGAACGGTTGATCGCAGGCGGATATACGGAGCAGACACCGGCTGCCATCGTGTACAAGGCTACCTGGCCGGAGGAGCGTAGTTACATCTGTACCGTAGGGACACTTGCCGCGTGTGCAAAAGAGAACAATGTGACGAAAACTGCATTGATCATTGTAGGTGATACGGTGGCTCAGGCCGGATACAACCGTTCAGAGCTGTACCATCCTGCATTTACCACAGAATTTCGCCAGGCAACCCAGAGCCGGGAGTAATGGGAGCGTGTATGGAGAAAATCGGAATTGCCGCTTTCACAGAAAATGGAAAAGCTTTGGCAGAAAAACTGGAAAAGTTGCTTGAACCTGAGTTTCAGGTCTGGAAGTATGAAAAAGATTTAAAACAGTGGTGTGCGAAATGCTTTGAACAGTCAAAGGCACTGATCTTTATCGGCGCCTGCGGGATCGCAGTGCGCACCATTGCTCCGTTTTTGAAAAGTAAGACGGTGGATCCTGCCGTGCTGGTGATCGATGAAAAGGGACAGTTCGTTATATCCCTGATCTCGGGACACATTGGAGGTGCAAATGAGTTTGCAATCCAAGTAGCAGAAAAGATTGGTGCTGTTCCGGTGATCACCACAGCTTCCGATGTGAACGGAAAAATAGCAGTAGATGTGTTTGCAAAAAAAAATGGTCTTGCCATAGGATCTATGAAGGATGCGAAAGCAATGGCATCAGCCATACTCCGTGGTTGTAAAGTGGGAGTATATTGTACCGGAGAGATTCAGGATACCTTGCCGAAAGAATTGTTCCCGGCTGGGCAGGAAAAGGCAGATGCCTTGATCTGGATCTCGGAAGTGAAGCCGGACAAAAAGCAGGCAGAAGAGTACCTGAAAAAAGAAGACGGTCCGGTACTCCATTTGATCCCAAAGATAGTAACCATAGGAATCGGCTGCCGGAAGAACAAGACTTATGAGAAGATCAAGGATACAGTAGATACGGTGCTGGAACAAGCAGGAATATCTGTGATGGCTGTTCAGGCAGCAGCTTCTATTGAACTGAAAAAAGATGAAGCAGGAATCAAAAGGTTTTGTGAAGAATTAAAGATTCCTTTCTTAACATATACAGCGGAGGAGCTTGCACAGGTTCAAGGGGAGTTTGAGCACTCCTCCTTTGTGGAAAAAACCACAGGCGTTGACAATGTGTGTGAGCGGTCTGCGCTGCTCGCTGCCGGGAAAGGCGGAAAAATAATCAGGAAAAAATACGCAAAAGAAGGTGTGACTGTCGCTTTGGCGGTACGGGAATGGAGGATTTGTTTTGGAAAATAAAGTGTATGTGATCGGAATGGGACCGGGAGATGCAGGACTGATGTGTAAAAGTGCCGATGAGATCCTTCGGCAGTGCGACACGATTATTGGATATACCGTTTATATTGATCTTCTGAAGGACCATTATCCGGGAAAAGAGTTTTTGACAACGCATATGACACAAGAGGCAAAACGGTGTGAGATGGCTTTTGAAGAAGCGAAAAAAGGGAAAATGGTAGCCATGGTCTGCAGCGGTGATGCGGGAGTGTACGGAATGAGCGGGCTGATGCTAGAAATCGGAGCAGAATATCCGGATATAAAAGTGGAAGTAGTACCGGGAATTACGGCAGCCCTCAGCGGAGGCGCGGTGCTAGGAGCACCTCTCACCCATGATTTTGCAGTGATCAGTTTGAGCGACAGGCTGACGCCCTGGGAAAAGATCGAACAGAGGCTGGAATGTGCAGCAAAAGGTGATTTTGCCATCTGCATCTATAATCCTTCCAGCAAAGGAAGGCCGGATTACCTGAAACGCGCCTGCGACATTCTGCTCAAAGTACTTCCGGCAGAGAGGATCTGCGGAACGGTGGAAAACATCGGGCGGGAAGGAGAGTCCTCAAAGCTTTATACACTGGGCGAACTTAGGGATGCACAGGTTAACATGTTTACAACGGTGTTTATCGGGAATTCTATGACAAAAGAGATCGGAGGAAGGATGGTAACGCCGAGAGGATATCGGATATGAAAGAAAGAAACATTCTCGTCTTTGGAGGAACGATCGAGGGAAGACGTGTCTCAGAATACCTGAGCGGGAAAAAGGCTGCCCATACCTTATGTGTGGCCACAGAATATGGAGAAGAAGTCCTTGATATGGGACCATATATGACGGTCCGTCAGGGTCGGATGAACCAAGAGGAAATGTGTCTGTTTATGGAGCAGGGAGCATTCTGCGCAGTGGTGGATGCCACCCATCCCTATGCGGTGGAGGTTTCAAAGAATATCCGCAGTGCCTGTGAAAAAGAATCCTTGCCTTATTTTCGTTATCTCCGGCCGGATGCAGATGACCGCGGTAAGGAGCAGGAACTATCGGGACAAGCAATGGTTTTTGTAGATTCGTCAAAAGAAGCAGCAGATTATCTGGAGCAGCGCAGTGGACAGATTTTTTTGACAACAGGAAGCAAAGAACTCCATGTTTTTACGGAAGTGATTTCAGATAAATCACGTTTGTTTGTCAGGGTGCTTCCTTCCTCTGAGGTGATGGCCTCCTGCCGTGCGTTGGGGCTGGAAGGAAAACAGATCTGCGGAATGCAGGGACCTTTTTCTGTAGATATGAATGAGGCCATGATGCGACAGGCAAAAGCCGCTTTCCTTGTGACCAAAGATACTGGGATTTCAGGTGGATTTCCGGAAAAGATAGAGGCAGCCCGCCGGTTAGGAGTGACGCCGGTGGTAATCCGAAGACCGGAAGAGACAGGATATGATTGGGAAGAACTGAAGAAGCAGCTGGAGAAGATTCTTGGTGAAAATCAGGATGATGAGGAAAAACCATGGAACGGTACAGAACAGGTACTGGATGAGGAAACTATCCCCCGTGCAGCACAAGGATTGGATGCAGTAACTGCGGATGGCGGAGTACAAAGGAAAATCACCTGTATCGGCATTGGCATGGGAAATTATGGGACACTGACTTACGAGGCAGCAAATGCCATCCGTCAGGCAGATATCCTCTTCGGAGCAAAAAGGATTTTAGAGAGCACTTTAACGATGTGGGATGACCTGAAAATGGGATGTCGTAAACCGGCCGCGGTAGCAGAGTACAGTGGGGAAAAAATTAAAGCATATGTAAAGCTTCACCCGGAGTATCGAAACATCGTGGTTCTGATGTCGGGAGATGTGGGATTTTACAGCGGTGCGAGAGGAATCAAGGATGCGTTTGCTGAGGATGATGTGACATTTCTTTGTGGTATATCTTCTGTTGTGTATTTTGCTTCGAAGATACCTACTTCATGGCAGGATGCCAAATTGGTGAGCGCCCACGGGAAACACATTGCAGTTTTAAACCTTGTAAAGCGGTATCCGAAGCTGATCATGCTGGTGAGCGGAAGTGAGGATGTGGAACGTATTTGCAGCGAACTATCCACAGCTGGGCTACATCAAGTGAAGGTGACAGTGGGTTCGAACCTGTCTTATCCGCAGGAATCCATTCTTTCAGGAACGCCGGATTCGTTCCTCACCTGCGGGACCAGGGGACTTCACATTATCATGGTGGAAAACCCAGAAGCGTGCCATGTGATCACGCCGGGAATCCCCGATGAGGAGTTTGTGCGGGGCAAAGTTCCTATGACGAAAGAAGAAATCCGCATCCTTTCCATAGCAAAGCTGCGTTTAAAAGAAGATGCGGTGGTATACGATGTGGGCGCCGGAACAGGTTCCGTGTCCATCGAGGCAGCAAGGCTTTGCACTATGGGTACCGTTTACGCAATTGAGAAAAATCCGGAGGGAATCAGCCTGATCCGAGAGAATGGGAAAAAGATGGGCCTTTCCAACCTGATCACGGTGGAAGGCACTGCACCGGAGGCCATGGATGGACTGCCGTCCCCTACTCATGCATTTATTGGAGGAAGCTCCGGTAACATGAAACAGATCATAGGATCCCTTTTAGAAAAGAATCCAAAGATACGGATCGTGATCAACACCATTGCTCTTGAAAGCATTGCTGAGGTGGTGCGGGTGCTGGATGAATTGGGGATAAAAGATGCAGATATCGTCCAAGCCAGCTTGTCAAAATCTAAGGTTTTGGGACGTTACCATATGATGAATGGCATGAATCCCGTGTACATCATATCATTCGGAAGTACTTTGTGATGTCATAGGAGAGGCTGTGGTTCTCAGGAAGGTGAAAGTTGGTTCCTGCAAAGAACAATTTTTCATAAATTACTTTAAATACGTATTGAACATTGTGAAAGATTTGATAAAATATGGGTATCAGCAGGTGCAAAAGGAGGAAGTGCAAATGCTGGGCGGAATCGATATAGGAACGACAGGCTGTAAAATCACCATATATGATGAAGAGGGAAGGTATTGCTACCGTGCTTACCATGACTATCCAGTTTCCAGAACGATGGGAGAGCATGAAGTGGATGCGGCAGATATTTGGGATGGGATCAAATATGTGCTAAAGGATGCAGCAAAGCATTATCCTGAAATCAAAGCAATCGGTATCTCCAGTTTCGGGGAATCTTTCGTCATGCTGGAGCAGAATGACAAGGTACTGTGCCCTGTTATGCTGTATACCGACCCAAGAGGTGTATCAGAGTGCCGGACATTGGCAGATGCTCTGGGAGCGGATCGGATCGAAGAGATCATCGGGACAGCACCTCACAGTATGTACAGTCTCCCAAAGATCATGTGGCGAAAGAAAAACCAGCCGGACCAATTTGCAAAAGCAAAAAGGATCCTTTTGATGCAGGATTATATCATATATATGCTTACAGGGAACGCTGTGATTGATTATTCCCTTGCAGCGCGGAGTATGGCATTTGATATTAAAAATTATAGATGGAGTGACTTGATTCTGGAAGAAGCCGGTATTCCAAAAGAACTCTTTTCAAAGCCGGTCATCAGCGGGACTCCTGCCGGGACTATAAAAAAGAAGCTGGCATCCGAGTTAGGGCTGAAAGGTGAGACATTGATCGTACCCGTTGCCCATGACCAGGTTTCAGCAGCCATCGGCGCTGGGGTATATGAGCCGGAATGTGCTGTGGACGGTGCAGGTACGGTGGAATGTATCACGCCTGTCTTTGAGGGAATCCCCACAGGAGGGGCATTGCGGGAAGGAAAATATGCAGTCATTCCATTCGTGCTTCCAGGTAAATACGTTACTTATGCGTTTACGTATACAGGGGGTGCACTGATCTCATGGTTTGTCCATCAGATGGCAAAAGAGGAGCTGGCCCTTGCAAAAGAACAGGGCAGAAGCGTCTATGAAATATTAGAGCAGGATGTAAAAGATGAGCCTACCGGTATCTTGGTATTGCCTCATTTTGCCGGTGCAGGGACGCCCTATATGGATGTGGGATCAGAAGGAGCGGTCATCGGGCTCACACTTGCCCATACCACCGCTGACCTGTATCGTGCCATGATGGAAGGGGTCGTTTACGAGATGCGCCTCAATCTGGAGCATTTGGCAAAAGACGGGATCTGTCCGAAAAAGCTTCGTGCCACAGGAGGCGGAGCCTCATCCCGCATATGGATGCAGATGAAGGCAGATATTTTAAATATACCTGTTATTTCACTGGGAAGTGCTGAGGCTGGGGCTGCCGGAAGTGCTATGATGGCCGGGATCGCATCAGGCGTTTTTTCAGGTCTTGAGGAAGCCTCACAGGTGATGGTGAAGGAAAAGGAGACGTATTATCCACGTGTTGATAAGTATCAGGCTTATGAGGCACATTACCAGAGATATAAGAAGTTATACGAGGCAGTGAGACCCTTGGTTTCATATAAATAATGAGGAGGAAAAATCATGTTAGTAACTTTGAAAGAGATTTTAGAGATTGCGGAAGAAAAGAAGATCGCAGTAGGTGCATTTAACGTTCCGAATCTGGAAAGCCTTCAGGCAATTCTTGGAGCAGCAGAAGAGCTGCAGCTCCCGGTTATTATCCAGTTTGCACAGGGCCATGAGACACATATCAGTCTGGATGAGATCGGACCGATCATGATGAGCCATGCAAAGACAGCAACCGTGCCGGTTTGCGTTCATCTGGATCACGGTGAGTCACTTGAATATATCCAGAAAGCACTTGACCTTGGTTTCACAGGTGTTATGTATGACGGTTCCGTTCTCCCTTATGAAGAGAATGTGGCAAATACAAAGAAGGCTGTTGAGATGGCTAAGAAGACAGGCGCTTACGTTGAAGCAGAGCTTGGAAGCATGGGACGCCGTGAGACAGGTACAGGTGAGAGAACAGGTGTGGATGATGAGACAAAGATCTACACAGATCCGGTACAGGCAAAGGAGTTCGTAGCACAGACAGGTGTAGAAGCACTGGCGTGCTCCTTCGGAACAACACACGGTATTTACCTCACCGAGCCGAGACTTGACTTCTCTGTTGTTGAGAACGTACGCAAAGAGTGTGACGGGCTTCCTGTAGTTATGCACGGAGGTTCCGGTGTCAGTGTAGAAGATTTCCACAAAGCGATCAAAGCCGGCGTTCGCAAGATCAACTACTTTACATATATGGACAAAGCAGCAGGAAGCGCAATGCTAAAATATGTGGAATCCATTCCGGAAGGTAAGCCTGCATTCTTCTCAGATGCAGCGCTTTGTGCGATCGCAGCAATGAAAGAGAATGTAAAGAGCGCCATGAGAACTTTCGCTCTTCTTGATGCGTAATGATGAACCAGAACGCTGATAAATGCATAAGGGATGGATCAAGCATCCCATCAAAAATTCATTTACCGCGGATCATGTTTGCCGCTCCCTCCAGTGGGAGCGGCAAAACAATGATTACCTGCGGAATTTTGCAGGCCTTATCAGACCGCGGATTACGTCCGGCTTCTTTTAAATGCGGGCCTGACTATATTGACCCAATGTTCCATTCAAAAGTGATCGGAACGAAATCAAAGAATCTGGATACTTTTTTTACTGACCGGGAGACTACCAGATATTTATTTGCAAGAACCGCAAAAGAGGCTGGGATCTCTGTTTTAGAAGGTGTCATGGGATTTTTCGACGGGATCGGAGGAACTTCTGTTAAGGCTTCCTCTTATGATCTTGCTTCGATAACGGATACCCCTGTTATTCTTATTGTGAATGCAAGGGGGATGAGCTTATCCGTGATCCCGCTGATCAAAGGTTATCTGGAGTATCAGGAACAGTTTGGCAAAAAAGTGATCAAAGGTGTGATCCTAAACCAGACAACGAAAATGACGTACCTGATGCTGAAAGAAAAAATAGAGCAGCAAACAGGGATCCGGCTGCTTGGATACGTTCCGCGTATGGATGACTGCGTGATTGAGAGCCGCCACCTCGGCCTTGTAACACCGGATGAGATCAGCGGCTTACAGGAATCCTTAAAAAAACTCAGTACAGTATTAGAAGAATGTATTGATTTTGAAGAATTGCTTTCTCTTGCACAGGAAGCAGAAGACTTTTGTGAAAAAGACCTGCAGATGCCGGAGGCAGCCGGCTGCTGCAAAATGAATTGGAATATCCGGCCGAGGATCGCTGTGGCGATGGATGAGGCCTTTTGTTTTTATTACGAGGATAACCTTGAGCTTTTGAGAATGCTCGGGACAGAACTGGTTCCATTTTCTCCTTTGCGTGACCCCTGTCTTCCGGAAAATATCGGCGGGCTCCTGCTGGGTGGAGGCTATCCGGAGCTGTATGCGGAAGCATTGGAAAAAAACAAAGAATTGCGCCACCAGATCCGTCAAGCTATTGAAGATGGCCTGCCTTACCTTGCGGAATGCGGTGGTTTTATGTATCTCCATGAAAGCATGGAGGACATGGATAAAGTGAAACACGAAATGTGCGGTGTGGTGAAGGGGGAATCTTACCATACACCAAAGCTTGGGCGGTTCGGTTATATTGAACTTTCCGTAAATACCAATGCCGGTATCCAGCTGCTGAAGGAGGGGGATACCATCCGTGGACATGAATTCCACTATTTTGACAGTACCAACCCAGGCAGCGATTATATCGCATGCAAGCCTTCCGGAAAAAGAAATTGGGAATGTATAATGGGAACCAGCAGGAGCGCTGCGGGCTATCCCCATTTATATTACTGGTCAAACCCCAGTTTCGCAGCAGGATTTGTACGCAGTGCGGCAGAGTATACAGCAAAAATTATTTAGGAGTGTGCAGGTACAAATGCGGAGTATGCAGCAGAAATGATTTAGGAGAGTGCAGGTATAAATGCGGAGCATACAGCAGAAATGATTTAGGAGAGTGCAGGTGTGAATGCAGAGCTTACATTAGAACATACTTTAAACCATATATCAGAAGGTGACCAAAACGCTGCAGCAGAATGCAGACGGCGTTGGGACAGCATTGCAAAACCACTTCACAGCCTTGGGTGGATGGAGGATGTCTGTGCGATCATCGCAGCAGCACAGCACAGCAGTGAGATCGTCACAAACAAAAAGATCCTTGTGCCCATGTGTGCAGACAATGGAATCGTGGCAGAAGGAGTGACACAGACAGGGCAGGAAGTGACAGCCATTGTGGCAGAAAACTTTTTAGATGAAAAATCTTGCGCCGCAATTATGTGCCGTGTTTCAGGGGCAGATATCTTTCCCATTGACATTGGTATGGCAGTTGATACGCCGCGGGTAGAGAAGCGGAAAATCGCATATGGAACAAAAAATTTTGCGAAAGAACCTGCCATGACAAAAGAAGAGGCTGTGAAAGCTTTAGAGGTAGGAATCCGTCTTGTAGGTGAACTGAAAGAAAAAGGCTATCGCTTGATCGCCACAGGGGAAATGGGGATCGGCAATACAACCACTTCCAGTGCCGTTGCCGCTTCACTTTTAGGAGTTCCGGCAGAAGAAATGACAGGACGGGGAGCAGGGCTTAGCAGTGCCGGGCTGGAAAAAAAGATCAGTGTGATACGGGATGCCATTGAGCGCTGGGATTTAACGAAAGCAGATCCCCTTACCGTACTTTCCCATGTAGGCGGTTTTGATATAGCCGGAATCTGCGGAATGTTCCTTGGGGGAGCTTATTTCCACGTTCCCGTTTTGATCGACGGTTTTATCTCCTCAGTGGGAGCGCTTTTGGCTACACGGTTGGCTCCGGCTTCTGTCTCTTACATGATCGCATCACACGTTTCCAAAGAACCGGCTGCCCACAGGATCTTAAATGAAATCGGGCTGACGCCGGCGCTCCATGCTAGTATGTGCCTTGGAGAGGGAAGCGGTGCAGTTGCCGTATTTCCATTGATCGAAATGGCTGCCGATATCTACCATAAAATGAGTACCTTCGAACAGATTCAGGTGGAAGCGTATCAAGAATTGAAATAAATCATCCAATCTCACGTAATGATCCTTTTGTCATATGATATATTGAGAATGTGATTTCGAGGTGCCGAAGGTGGAACCATTGCTTGAGCTCAGTCATGTGAGTTATGCGTATCACAGTAAAAAAGGCGAGACGTTTGCTTTATCCGATATATCATTTCAGGTGCACAGAGGGGAATTCATCGCTGTCGTCGGACCGAGTGGGTGTGGTAATCCTATGGTAGAGTTATGGAAACAAAATACGGAATTTTATCTTCTAGTATTGAAGTATTCAGAGGAATCAGCAAATACAAAACAACAGGCATAGGTAGTATTTCTGACAGGATTCGATACCATATGGAAAAAATGCATGTGTCACAGGAAACACTTTCGAAATACTGTGGATGTAGTAAAGACGTCATATATTATTATGTGAATTGCAAGTGTCTTGAAGAAAATATGAATATCACAGTTTTGAAGAAAATAGCAGGCTTTTTTGAAAAGCCACCTTACTATTTTTGCAATGCATATTTAACTTTTATAGATGAAAAAAATGTGCCTGTTGTTTTAAAGAAGCTTCGGCAAGAGAAAGGAATGACCCAAAGCCAGTTTGCGCAGTTGTATCATATTCCGCTGGCATGCTATAAAGGCTATGAAAACGGTAAAACCAGATTGCAATATAAATACTGGAAAAGAATTTTTCCCCATTTAGAGTGATGGTGCTCTGAATGGGGATTCTTTTTATCAATTGTATTCCTTTGGAATTAAAGCAGTGATTTCATCAGTTTTTTTTGACCAGTATTCTTTGTTATAAACGGTGTTCCCCGAATAGATATTGATTTTATCCTGCCAGTTTTCTGCCAAGCTCAGGCCAATGAAGGCATATTTATTAGGCTCTGTCCGGGAAATATGTGGGCGCTTATAAACAATTCCAGATATTTTTTTGAGTTCAAAGACTAGTTGGGTTCTTTTTAGCGGTTTTGTTTTAACGATCCTTTTATTATAGATTAAATATGCATCATATAAAGCATCAGCATAAACATAACTATCAGTTTTACATTCACAGCAAATTCTTACAAAATCAGAAATGGTGGTATTTGCTGAAATTGCAGGAACGAGTTTCTTTTTTGGAAAAGGGACTTTATAATACTTTTTCTCAGCTAAAAGAAATAGCCCATAAATGGGAAGGCAAATCTTTAACCATTCCAAATCAGAATTATTTCTATTATATATATATTCCTTATAAAACTGGATAAAGTCTTCAATATGGCATAAGTCGATCTTTATACATGGTATAAGATTCTGCAAGTTTGCTATTTCGTTTTGATTATTTGAAAAACATACTATAGGCAGACGGTTCCTAAATGTTACCTTCCCGAACTGGTTGTCTATATATGTTATAGGGCCTCCACTGATGTACTTTTTCAATTCTGCTATCTGCAAGTCATTGAGTTTATCATCCCACTTTTCAAGTAAAAAATATTTCACTTTTGAAAAAAAGCTTTTATGTAGAATGCTTGTATACTTATTTTGGAGGAAATTTTTTGGGGTTTTAAATCGTAGTCCATTATTATTGCCCAGTATTGCCTCCATCATAAAGAAAAAGGAATCACAAGCATTTTCACAAGAAATATGCCCTGCATATGTAATCAAAAACAATTTGGGGGTTAGCAGCTCAGGCGAAGCAATATTGGCGAACAGTACGGCAATGTTCTGCAGAACACCAAGATCTTCATTACACAATTCCGAAAGAAAATCCCCAATTTCGGCTTGGGATATTAACGTTGCAAAACTGGTTGGATCAGTGGATAAATTATGAAAAAAGAAAGATATGTCGGTGTCTTTAAGCTTAAATAATTCATTTTTCATAAGACAATTAGTTAATTCTGTGGTGGATACAAAAGGGCATTTTTGGAGCACGAACTTTCTTTTTTCGCTATCGTAACATATTCTGCTAAAACCATTGCGCAGCTTCAGGTTTATATAAAATGGGTTTGAAGCTTTAACCCAAGAGAAGATTGGTATAATCTGAGCTTTTTTTAGAGAGGCGATTAAAGAAAGGGCATCTTTGTAGAATGGGGATTGTTTTAGCTTTTCAAAGGGAAACATTCTTTTGGTTTGATTCTCACTAAAGTATGCAATAGTATCAACGCATAAAAAATTGTATGGGACAGGGAAATCCGGGTACTTTGCCATGAAACGGTATGCCTGTTTTTCATATTTTGGTACTTTGATGTTCACAGAGATGTATTTAGTAAGGGCATGTAATAACTGCTTCTCAATCTGATAGTCAGGAGTACATGGGCAGCCTAAAATATCACAAAATGTTTTAGGAATATTGCACAATAGATTAATATAGGGGATGTTTTTTAAATATAAACCGTTGTCATAAACTATGAAATAGTTGGTTGGATTTTGGAATACTGGAGAAAGATTAAATATCTTATGGATCCTTACGTAGTTAGCAAGAACAGAATTATAGTTTTCCCAAATAGTTCGTTTTCTTATTTCTTTAGCCTGATTGGGACCTGCGATTTTTATTTGTTCGTAGATACTCAGTTTCTGTACTTTATTATTTACCTGAGGTTTCTTTTCTATTTTATTGTCTAAAAGAAGCATATTTTTATTCGACTCCTTGTGTACCAAAATATAAATGTGTACCAAAAATATATGATTATAATATAACATATATTTATATTGCTGTATAGCATTTTTGCGTGTTTTAGCTAGATTTTAGTTAGATTAAAGTTAGAATTACCCGAAAATAAAAAAATAAAAGCAATCGCACATTTGAGTAACAATTCAAACTTTTCACAGTATTTTATACTGTGGATTTCAAAGGAGCGTTGCTTATGCCGCGGGTTAAAAAAGTCGTTGCAACTATTGAAAATTCTGATAGTGAACAAGTAGATTTCATACAAAAGAAAACAAATGAAATTTTCATCGAGATAATCCATAGAAAACTCGATAATCTGGATTTAGGACTCGAAGAGAAAGAATTAGTCTGTGATGGTCTAACGAAATTCTTTTGTAATAAAGATTAACTCCCTATGCCAGTATTGATGCAACTTACTGGCCTAGATAAACTTTGATAATATATAAATTTTAAATTTTTTTTTAATATAAAGAAAACAATTCCATAATAGCCAGCGAAAAAAAGTCATCATTTAAAAAATTATTCGAAGGGTTTGTACCCACATCGCTAGGCTTGCTACCCTCCCATAGGGGATGGGTTATTTATAGGAAGTGGGACACAAACCAGAAAGGAGCAAAATGGAGAAAAAATCAGAAAACGTAAAATTTAGGGTTACACCTACGGAGTTGCGGTTAATCAATCAGCAAGCAGAATCTTATGGGTTGAATGTCAGCAATTACGTTCGGCGTGCAGCACTGAATACTCATCCAATTGATCCACTTTATTCAAAACGCGTGGGAGATTTCTTAAACTACATAACGATTATGACCGGGAACATTTGCCGTATGGAAAACCCGCCAGAAAAGGAAGACTGGCAGGAATTTCAAGAAACTGTGGAAAAGGGGGTGAGGGAGATATGGCGCTTCTTAAGGTAACGTGCAGAGAATATGCTACAAGAGAAGATTTGGAAAGGCTATTTTCGTATTTAATACGAAACGAAAAAAACCCTGTCGTATTATCCAATTTGCCCATAGCGAGAATTAGGGGAGTCCATGTACAGGAACTGGCAGCACAATGGTGCTATGCACATAAGGTATACCAACCTGATTTATCTAGGACTTTGTGCTACCATTATGTACTCGCGTTTGACCTTTTTAGCGATATAGAGTATGAAGCATTAAAGCATCATTATTCCCGAATCGCGAGTGAACTGAGTTGTTTGAACATCTTATCTGGACTGTATTACTTCCAATCTTACCACCAGAATAGGGGCGGAATTCCCATGCACCTGCATATCATTGTAGATTCGCTATACCATAATATAGGCACTTCGACGTTTATTAGATTTGATGAATTGAAGGAGGAATTAGGTGAAACCCTTGCTGCATATGGAATTGCCCTGGCGGGTTACTCATATGAACGAGGGGGGAAAATCTACAAGGGCAACTATAGTCCTAGGGAATTATATACATTTTAACATTCATAATCGCATTATTGTGGCTGTTTCGCACAGATTTCAGGGGGCGTTGCAAAATAGGTGAGTAATCATCTATGGAGCTACGCTCCGTTTTTGTGTCTGAAAACAGTAATAAATGTAGGTCTGATCGAAAAGAAAAAATGTATTACAGACGAGAAAATTGATTGGGATATTGACAAGGCACAACCTGCCGTATATACTGTTTACAAACGAAGTGATACTTCGATAGTGAAGAATAGCACTGTGAATAGGAGACGAGAATGGCAAGAAATATTGATCGTGATAATAGAGAGGCGGAAAGGCGGAAAAATCAGTTGCTGGATGCAGGATTTCAGTTGTTCTCCAAATACGGTATAGAGACGGTCAGCCTGCAAAAGGTTGCGGATGCGGCTGATGTTGGCGCCACAACGATGTATAAATATTTTCAGACTAAGGAAAAACTGCTCATTGCCATCAGCGCAAAGGTCTGGGGCGAGGTCTGGCAGGAAGTGCTGATGAATCCAGAAACCGATGGTTTTGACAGTTTTACAGCTTACCAGGGCATTGCATTTTATGCAGACCTGATTATTTCGCTGTATCGGAAGTACCCGGAGCTCCTGCGGTTCAGCAGCGAGTATAAAACCTTTATCAACCGTCATGGAAATATGAATATGGAAGATAATCCACTTAAGGAGCATTTGGATGTTCTGGAACCTGTGCGAAACCTTTTTCATCAGATGTACGAGCGTGCAAAGGTTGATGGCAGTATCCGCATGGATATTCCTGAACAGGAGTTGTTCACAACAATGGCTATCACGATGCTGAGTGTGGCAGAGCGCTATGCCCAGGGGATTGTGTGGGCGGATGACCATAAGGATGACCACACCAG
>JALFIB010000205.1 GCA_022776305.1 Lachnospiraceae bacterium | reverse complement strand
TTCTTTCGTACGACGTATGCGTTAAAGTCAGGCAGTGTCTGGAACCAGTCCTTGTTGATTAATTCGTTATGCAGTCGTGTTAAGTTTTCCTCACAGCCGGAGGCAAGCATTGTATCACTTACAAGGAAATCAATAGCACGTCGGATGTTAAAATCGCTTTCGTACCAGTCTTTGGAACAGTAATCAGCTTTTGCATAACGTTGGATCACCTGATCGCTGCTCTGCCCGAAGATATAGATGTTATCTTCACCTACACGCTGGGCAATCTCCACATTTGCACCGTCCATAGTTCCCAGAGTCAGTGCGCCATTCAGCATAAATTTCATATTTCCTGTACCGGATGCCTCTTTGGAAGCAAGGCTGATCTGCTCGGAAAGATCACATGCCGGAATCATTTTTTCTGCTGCTGTAACATTATAGTTTTCTACAAATACCACCTGAAGCCATGGGGATACCTGCGGGTCTGCGGCAATCACATCAGACAAGGTGAGCAGTGCATGGATAATATCTTTCGCAATGGTGTAAGCAGGTGCGGCTTTTGCTCCGAAGATACATACCAGTGGAGCAGCAGGTGTGTGCCCTGCTTTGATTTCAAAATACTGATGGATCAGATAAAGCAGGTTAAGTTGCTGGCGCTTATATTCATGGAGTCGTTTGGACTGGATGGCAAACATGGCTTTTGGGTTTATTTTTATTCCCTGTTTTTTATACAGCCAGTCAGCCAATTCTCGTTTGTTTTCTGCCTTGATTTTGGCAAAGGCATTCAGTACCTTATCATCATGCTCAAAATCCAGAAGTTTTTCCAGTTCATCTGCATCTTTCTTGAATCCATTTCCAATCAACGCTTCAATCTGGGCGGCAAGCTTTGGATTACATTCCAAAAGCCAGCGGCGGAAGGTGATACCGTTAGTCTTGTTGTTAAATTTTTCCGGATAAAGACGGTAAAAATTGTTCAGCTCACTGTTTTTTAAGATCTCCGTATGCAGTGCGGCAACACCGTTTGTAGAATGGGTAAAATGGATATCCATATGTGCCATATGGATCCTGTTTTCACTGTCAATGATGGCGGTACTGCTATCCTCTGTGCGGCTCATGGCCAGATCGTTCAGTTTTTCGATGATCGGCAGAAGCTGGGGCACTACTTGTTCCAGATAGTGGCGCGGCCATTTTTCAAGAGCTTCTGATAAAATCGTATGGTTGGTATAAGCGCAGGTATCTGTGACGATCTTTGCAGCTTCTTCAAATTCGATTCCCTTTTCACCTAAAAGACGGATCAGCTCGGGAATGACCATGCTGGGATGAGTGTCGTTGATCTGGATGGCGGCATAATCGGCAAGATCGTGGAAATTGCAGCCTCGTGCCTCACATTCATCCAAAATAAGCTGCGCACCGGCTGAGACCATGAGATACTGCTGGTAGATGCGAAGCAGCCGTCCTGCGTCATCGGAATCATCCGGATATAAGAATAAGGTTAAATTTTCGCCGATCTTTTCTTTATCGAAAGAAATTCCTTCCTTGATCAAGGATTCATCAATACTGTCAAGATCGAATAAGTTTAGCGTATTTGTACGTCCGCCGTAACCTGTGACGGCGATCCGGTATAAGCGCGCCGTATATGTTTTGCCGGCTAAAATTACGGGATAAGTAATGTCGGTCCGTTCTGCCCAGTCATTTCCTGAAAGCCAGAAGTCCGGGGTTTCATTCTGGAGATGGTTCTGGAAATTCTGATGGAACAGTCCGCAGTGGTAGCGCAGCCCCACGCCGTCCCCCGGAAGGTTCAAGGTTGCAAGGCTGTCAAGAAAGCATGCGGCAAGGCGTCCAAGGCCTCCGTTTCCCAAGGAGGGCTCCGGCTCGACTTCTTCAATCTCACTTAAGCTTTTCCCTACATGTTCCAGTACTTTTTTAACATCGTCATAGATCCCTAAATTGATCAGGTTGTTGGATAGGAGCTTCCCGATGAGAAATTCGGCAGAGATGTAATATAATTTTCGTCCCTGTACCGGTTCCTGATGGGTTGCACTGAGTGTTTGCACGTAATTTAAAAGTGCCACATACACTTCCTCATTTGACGCATCCTTCAGCGGTTTTTGGCAAAGCTCTGTCAATTTGGATTCTAAACTTTTTTGTATTGTTGTCATGATCTTACTCCTTTCTGGAATTCATGTTTTTTACATTTTCACTATGATATTGGTGCCATAGCCCACAAATTGCGATACCTACGGATTGTTTCGTGCTTCGCACTCCCACAATCTTACTATTACAGTATTAACACATTTGCCAGATTATATCTTGCAGAATAAAGACAAATTATGATACTATCCTATCATCTGGATCAAATCATGAAATCGTCGTAAATACCAGTAATTACATTCAGAACAATAATAGGAAAAAGGCAGATACAGTATGGAAGAAGGAAAAAAAGAAGGACTTCAGGAATTAAAGCAGCACGGGACAAGGCTGTTTCCCTTTAATATTTATCCGTGCTCCATTCCGGTTGATTTTCCCAGCGTGCCTCTTCATTGGCAGAAGAGCATGGAGATTATTTTTATTAAAAAAGGGAATGGATTTGTCCGGATGGGAATGGAATGCATGGAAGCGGAGGACGGGGATATTTTTATCGTGCCGCCGGAGAACCTTCATGCTTTAACCGGAAAAAAGGGCGTGGAGATGCAATATGAAAATATCATTTTTGATATTGATTTTTTAGGAAGCGGTGCTGCTGATATCTGCGCTCAGGAATACCTTGTACCTTTGCAGGCAGGTCGTCTGCTTCAGCCGATGAAAATGAAGAAAGGAGACGAGGGATACGAAAAAGCTTCTCACTGCCTTCATGAGGCGGAAGAGCTATGCCGCTGGCGCGAGACAGGCTATGAACTGGGGGTAAAGGCAAGCATGCTGCAGCTTCTTTGGGTATTGGTCCGCATCTGTCCCCAGCCCCCAAGGGCAGATACAGCAGATGTCACAAGGCTGAAATTTGTGCTTCAGTGTGTGGAGGAACGGTATAGGCAGGAATTGTCGGTACCTATGATAGCGAAAGCGTGCGGCTGCAGTGAAAGCCATTTTATGCGGTGGTTTAAAAAGATGACAGGGACAAGCTTTACTGCCTATTTAAACGAGAGAAGGCTTGCCGCTTCGGCTGAAGCTTTGCGCCAGAGTGATGAAAAGGTGCTTTCCATTGCACAGAATGCAGGTTTTGCAAATCTTTCTAATTTTAACAGGCAGTTTTTAGCCAGATATGGTGTGACACCCAGTGAATACCGTGCAGGCAGCCTCTAGGTGTATGTTGAAAAGTACAAAAAAACCATGAAAAAAGTGTTATCGGAAATAGACAAAAAAACGTACTTGTGATAAAATTAAATCTGTATGAGAAGTAATAACGAGTTTACTAACTCAAAAAATAAGGAGGAATATTTCAATGGCAAGAAAAATGAAGACCATGGATGGTAATCATGCTGCTGCTCATGCATCTTATGCGTTTACTGATGTAGCTGCAATTTTCCCGATTACCCCGTCATCCGTCATGGCTGAAGCTACAGACGAATGGGCAACACAGGGCCGTCTCAACATGTTTGGACAGACCGTGAAAGTTACAGAAATGCAGTCTGAGGCAGGTGCAGCAGGTACTGTACACGGTTCTCTGGCAGCAGGTGCCCTGACTACTACATACACAGCTTCTCAGGGTCTCCTTCTGATGATCCCGAACCTTTACAAGGTAGCTGGTGAGAGACTTCCGGGCGTATTCAACGTATCCGCACGTGCTCTTGCAAGCCATGCACTTTCTATTTTTGGTGACCACTCTGATGTATACGCATGTCGTCAGACTGGTGCTTGTATGCTGTGTGAATCCAGCGTACAGGAAGTTATGGACCTGACTCCTGTTGCACATCTTTCTGCAATCAAGGGACGTCTTCCGTTCATCAACTTCTTCGACGGTTTCCGTACATCCCACGAGATCCAGAAGATCGAGACATGGGATTACGAAGATCTGAAAGAAATGACAGATTTCGACGCTATTCAGGCTTGGAGAGACCAGTGTCTGAATCCGAACCATCCGTGCCAGAGAGGTTCAGCTCAGAACCCGGATATCTTCTACCAGGCAAGAGAAGCTATCAACCCGTACTATGATGCAATGCCGGGTATCGTACAGGAGTACATGGACAAGGTAAATGCAAAGATCGGTACAAACTATAAGCTGTTCAACTACTACGGAGCTGAAGATGCTGAGAAGGTTATCATCGCTATGGGTTCCGTATGTGATACCATCGAAGAGACCATCGACTACCTGACAAAGGCAGGCGAGAAGGTTGGTGTTGTTAAGGTTCGCCTTTACAGACCGTTCAGCGCTGAAGCACTTATCGCAGCTATTCCTGAGACAGTAAAACAGATCACAGTTCTTGACAGAACAAAAGAGCCGGGTGCTCTTGGCGAGCCGCTGTACCTTGACGTAGTTGCAGCTCTTAAAGGATCTAAATTCGATGCAGTTCCGGTATTCACAGGACGTTACGGACTTGGTTCCAAGGATACAACACCGGCACAGATCGTTGCTGTATACAACAACACAACAAAACAGAAATTCACACTTGGTATCGTGGATGACGTTACAAACCTTTCTCTGGAACTGGGCGCTCCCCTTGTTACTACTCCGGAAGGAACGATCAACTGTAAGTTCTGGGGTCTGGGTGCAGACGGTACCGTAGGTGCTAACAAGAACTCCATCAAGATCATTGGTGACAATACAGATATGTATGCACAGGCATACTTTGATTATGACTCAAAGAAATCCGGCGGTGTTACAATGTCCCACCTTCGTTTCGGTAAGAGCCCGATCAAGTCTACATACCTGATCCACAAGGCAAACTTCGTTGCATGCCACAACCCGTCTTATGTACGTAAGTACAACATGGTACAGGAGCTGGTTGACGGAGGTACATTCCTTCTGAACTGCCCGTGGGATATGGAAGGACTTGAGAAACACCTTCCGGGACAGGTTAAGAAATTCATCGCTGACCACAACATCAAATTCTATGTGATCGACGGTATCAAGATCGGTAAAGAGATCGGACTTGGCGGACGTATCAATACAGTTCTTCAGTCTGCATTCTTCAAACTGGCTAACATCATTCCGGAGGAGCAGGCAATCGAACTGATGAAGGCTGCTGCAAAGGCTACTTACGGACGTAAGGGTGATGCGATCGTTCAGATGAATTACGATGCAATCGATGCTGGTGCTAAGCAGGTTGTTGAGATTCAGGTTCCGGAAAGCTGGAAGGACGCAGAAGCAGAAGATATCATCGCAAAAGACGTTACAGGCAAGAGACAGGATGTAGTTGATTTCGTTAACAACATCCAGCATGCAGTAAATGCTCAGGAAGGTAATAACCTCCCGGTATCTGCATTCAAGGATTACGTAGATGGAACAACACCGTCAGGTGCTGCTGCATACGAAAAACGTGGTATCGCAGTTGATATCCCGGTATGGAATCCGGAAAATTGTATCCAGTGTAACAGATGTTCTTACGTTTGCCCGCACGCTGTTATCCGTCCGGTTGCTATGACTGAGGCAGAAGTAGCTGCAGCTCCGGAAGGACTGAAGACTCTTCCGATGACTGGTATGGCTGACTACAAGTTTGCTATGGTAGTATCCGCTCTCGACTGTACGGGATGTGGTTCCTGTGCAAATGTCTGCCCGGGCAAGAAGGGTGCAAAGGCGCTGGCTATGGAAAACATGGAAGCAAACGTTGGAGAGCAGAAATACTTCGATTACGCTGTAGAGCTTCCTGCAAAAGCAGATGTAGTAGAGAAATTCAAAGAGAATACAGTAAAGGGTTCACAGTTCAAACAGCCGCTGCTTGAGTTCTCAGGCGCATGTGCTGGTTGTGGTGAGACTCCGTACGCTAAATTGATCACACAGCTGTTCGGTGACAGAATGTACATTGCAAACGCTACAGGATGTTCTTCTATCTGGGGTAACTCCTCACCGTCCACACCGTACACAGTAAATGCTAAGGGACAGGGTCCGGCATGGTCCAACTCTCTGTTCGAGGATAACGCTGAGTTCGGTTATGGTATGCTCCTTGCACAGAACGCTATCAGAGGCGGTCTGAAAGCTAAGGTAGAAGCTATCGTTGCAAATGCAGATGCTCCGGCAGATGTAAAAGAAGCAGCTCAGGGATGGCTGGATACTTACAGTGTAGGTGCTACAAACGGCGCAGCTACAGATAAGCTGATCGCAGCTCTGGAAGCTTGCGGATGTGAAGCTTCTAAGGATATCCTTAAGAATAAAGATTACCTCGCTAAGAAGTCCCAGTGGATCTTCGGTGGTGACGGATGGGCATACGATATCGGATTTGGTGGTGTTGACCACGTTCTCGCAAGCGGACAGGATATCAATATCATGGTATTCGATACAGAAGTTTACTCCAACACAGGCGGACAGGCTTCCAAGTCTACACAGCCGGGTGCAGTAGCACAGTTCGCAGCTGGTGGTAAGGAAGTTAAGAAGAAAGATATGGCTTCTATCGCAATGAGCTACGGATACGTATACGTTGCACAGATCGCTATGGGTGCTGACTTCAACCAGACTGTTAAGGCAATCGCAGAAGCAGAAGCATATCCGGGACCGTCACTGATCATCGCTTACGCTCCGTGTATCAACCACGGTATCAAGAAGGGTATGAGCAAGGCTCAGACAGAGGAAGAACTGGCTGTTAAATCCGGATACTGGCATCTGTTCCGCTTCAATCCAGCAGCAGAGTCCAAGTTCACACTGGATTCCAAGGCTCCGACAGAAGACCTTATGGAGTTCCTGAACGGTGAAGTTCGTTACAACTCTCTGAAGAGAGCTAACCCGGCAAGAGCTGAGAAGCTGTTTGCTAAGAACGCACAGTGCAATAAGGAAAGATTAGAGTACCTGAACAAACTGGTTACACTGTACGGAAAAGACTGATTGATAAATAAAATGAAGTCATAAAAGGAAAGAGGGATATCGTTTTGGCGATATCTCTCTTTTTTAAATTAGGAGCTAGGAGCAATAGTTTTTCCAGATGGCTTTCTGGACAGGCTGCGTAAGGCACGGCACACTTTTGTTGCATAGGTCCGGATCAGTGATGGCACATTTTTGCTGTATAGGACCGAACCAGTGATTGACAAACAGTGCACGTTGAATTAAAATAAAAAATCGGATACAACTGTTTGGATTAGCGAAATAGTTGAAATTTTGCGGAGGAATCACAGAGATGAGATACGAGTTTAAAAAGATTGAGCCCAAGTGGCAGGCAAAGTGGGAAGAAAGCAAAATTTTTGAAGCAAAAGACTATAGTGATAAGCCGAAGTTTTATGGGCTGGTAGAATTTCCGTATCCCAGCGGTGCAGGTATGCACGTGGGACATATCAAAGCTTATTCCAGTTTGGAAGTAATCAGCAGAAAACGCCGTATGGAGGGTTACAACGTACTTTTCCCTATCGGTTTTGATGCTTTTGGTTTGCCGACAGAAAACTATGCTGTAAAGACAGGAACACATCCCCGAGTAATCACAGATGAAAATATCAAGAAGTTTTCAAACCAGCTGAGAAAAGTGGGCTTTTCTTTTGACTGGAGCCGTGTGATTGATACGACGGACGAAGATTATTACAAATGGACACAGTGGATCTTCTTAAAGATGTTTGAGAATGGCCTTGTGTTCCGTGACAGGACACTTGTAAATTATTGCCCCCATTGTAAAGTAGTCCTTTCCAATGAGGACAGTCAGGGCGGAAAATGTGATATCTGCCACAGCGACGTAGTACAGAAATCCAAGGACGTATGGTATCTGCGGATCACCCAGTATGCAGATAAGCTTCTGGAAGGACTTCAGGAAGTGGATTATCCGGAAAACGTTAAGCAGCAGCAGATCAACTGGATCGGAAA
>JALFIB010000169.1 GCA_022776305.1 Lachnospiraceae bacterium | reverse complement strand
AAAAATCAAATACTTTTCTCGAAAAAGAACCGATTGGTACCTTGATGAGAAAGTACTCAGTACCTTGTGTCATCTCACTTCTGGTCGCTGCGCTTTATAATATTGTCGACCAGATTTTTATTGCAAATGCCAGTTATCTTGGATCTTACGGAAATGCAGCAAATACAGTTGTTTTCCCTTTGACGATAGTAGCTTTGGCTATTGCTGTTATGATTGGTGACGGCTGCTGTGCCTATGTCAGTATCAGCCTTGGTGCTGGAAAAAAGGAAAACGCCCATAAGAGTATCGGAAGTGCAGTGATCCTCTGTGTGGCCAGCGGTATTATACTGACGGCAATCTATTTGATCTTCCAGACACAGATCCTGAATATGTTTGGAGGAAGTGTAAATGAAGAAACCTTCCATCATGCAAAGGAATACTTTTTCTGGATCACCGTAGGCGTTCCTTTTTACATGTTTGGTCAGGCAATGAATCCAATCATCCGTTCAGACGGAAGCCCGAAGTTCGCAATGGCTTCTACTCTTGCGGGAGCAGCAGTCAACATTGTATTGGACCCTATTTTTATTTTCATATTTAAATGGGGAATGATGGGAGCAGCTGTGGCTACGATTCTGGGACAGATCTTGACAGCAATTTTATCCATCTGGTATTTGTGCCATATGAAAGCAGTACGTCTTGAAAAAAGCAGTTTCGGCATCCATCCAAAGCTTGTAAAGAAGTATATTCCTCTTGGAATCTGTAGTTTTCTTGCCCAGATCTCCCTTGTGGCAGCAATGGCAGCGATCAACAATATGCTCCGGAAATACGGTGCGCTGGATCCTATCTATGGACAGACCCAGTATGCCCAGATCCCTATGGCAGTAGTTGGAATCGTTATGAAATTCTTTCAGATTGTTATTTCTATCGCCATTGGAATGGCAGCGGGATGTATTCCCATTGTCGGCTATAATGTGGGAGCGGGAAGAAATGACCGTGTCAAGAACCTTTTTACGAAGCTTTTGGTTTCTGAAGCCATTGTGGGGCTTGCAGCCACTGTTATCGTAGAATTTTTCCCGGGACAGTTGATCGCAATATTCGGAGCTGCCAATGAGAGCCAGTATTACACTGATTTTGCAATTAAGAGTTTCCGGATCTATCTGTGCATGATGACGCTGGCTACCGTGAACAAAGCGACCTTCATATTCCTTCAGTCTCTCGGAAAAGCATTTTTGTCCACATTGCTTTCTATGATCAGGGAAGTCGTTTTCGGAGTGGGATTTGCACTTCTTCTTCCTGTTTTCTTTGGATTAAACGGTGTACTGTATTCCATGCCGGTTTCCGATATCCTGACCTTTATCGCGTCAGCTATCATTATCCGGTATACCTATAAACAGCTGAACGTGCAGTGATGAAAAACTCCGGATGTGATCAGTCTGAAGTAGAAAACATATGCTTTACAGCATGAGAAAATGCCGCAAGGATACAGACCCTGCGGCATTTTAAGCGTTAAGTTCTCAATTATTTATTTTTGTTTGCTTCTGCCAGCTTCATGGCACGAACTTTCAGCGGAAGGCCGAACAGAGTGATGAATCCGCTGGCATCATGGTGGTCATACATATCACCTGTGGTGAAAGAAGCGAGAGATTCGTTGTACAGGCTGTAGGGGGAAGTCGTTCCGGCTTTGATGATATTTCCTTTATAAAGCTTGAATTTGACTTCACCTGTCACGTATTTCTGTGTGGTTTCTACAAATGCCTGAAGTGCTTCACGCAGCGGTGTGAACCATTTTCCTTCATATACCACCTGGGCAAACTGGCTGCCCAGTTTTTTCTTTGTTTCCAGTGTATCACGGTCTAAGATCAACTCTTCCAGCTGCTGATGTGCCTCCATCAGGATGGTTCCTCCCGGAGTCTCGTACACGCCGCGGGATTTCATTCCTACCACGCGGTTTTCTACGATATCAACAATACCGATTCCGTGTTTTCCGCCAAGCTTGTTCAGCTCTGTGATGATCTCAGAAACCTTCATTTCTTTTCCATTCAGTGTTTTCGGAACACCGGCTTCAAAGGTCATGGTCACATATTCCCCTTCATCCGGAGCTTTTTCCGGTGTCACGCCGAGAACCAGCATATGGTCGTAATTCGGTTCGTTTGACGGGTCTTCCAGTTCAAGGCCTTCATGGCTGATATGCCACAGGTTGCGGTCACGGCTGTAGCTGTTGTCTGCTGAAAATGGAAGGACAATGCCGTGCTGCTTACAGTATTCAATCTCATCTTCACGGGACTGGAGTGTCCAAACATCTGTCATTCTCCACGGAGCGATGATCTTCAGGTCCGGTGCCAGTGCTTTGATGGCCAGCTCAAAACGGATCTGGTCATTTCCCTTTCCGGTAGCGCCGTGGCAGATAGCGGAAGCCCCTTCTTTTCTCGCGATCTCAACAAGTTTTTTTGCGATCACGGGACGAGCCATGGAAGTCCCAAGCAGGTACTTATGCTCATAAACGGCACCGGCCTGTACACAAGGCATAATGTAGTCATCACAAAATTCATCAATAATGTTTTCAATATATAATTTAGAAGCGCCGGAGAGCTTAGCTCTTTCGTCAAGGCCGTCAAGTTCATTTCCCTGTCCGCAGTCTACGCAACAGCAGATCACTTCATAATCAAAATTTTCTTTCAGCCACGGGATGATCGTCGTGGTGTCAAGTCCGCCTGAATAAGCAAGAACTACTTTTTCTTTCATAATATATCCTCCTCATAAAAACGCTCTTTACTATTGTGCAGCCAACGGATGGCGCAATGTTTTTCATTCGTCTGCTAGTATAACTCAAAAATAATAAATATGCAACAGTAAAATTATATTTTGTATAAAATGCAAAAATTAGTTGAATAATATGCGATTAAAATGTATAATTATACGTGATAAAAATACTTTACTTCTTTTTGGCGTTGGTATATGATAATTAACAGTCCAAAATATGGTGAAAGTTGAAAGAAGAAAATACTTTAGAATATGTAAGAGGAGGCATACATGACATGATAAAAGCAGGGATTATAGGAGCTACAGGATATGCAGGAGGAGAGCTGGTAAGGCTTCTTCTGGGGCATAAGGAAGCTGAGATTGTGTGGTATGGCTCCAGAAGCTACGTGGATCAGGATTATGCATCCATTTACCAGAATATGTTCCAGATCGTAGATGCAAAGTGCATGGACGACAACATGGATGAGCTGGCAAAGCAGGCAGACGTTATTTTTACTGCCACACCTCAAGGTCTTTGTGCATCCCTAGTGAATGAAGAGATCCTTTCCAATACAAAGGTGATCGACCTGAGCGCGGATTTCCGCTTAAAAGATGTGAAAACATATGAAAACTGGTATAAGATCCAGCATAAAGCGCCCCAGTATATTGATGAGGCAGTGTACGGGCTTTGTGAGATCAACCGCGATAAGATCAAAGATGCAAGATTGATCGCAAATCCGGGCTGTTATCCCACCTGCAGTACCTTATCGATCTATCCTCTTGTAAAAGAAGGGCTGATCGATCCGGATACCATCATCATTGA
>JALFIB010000135.1 GCA_022776305.1 Lachnospiraceae bacterium | reverse complement strand
CTTGTGAATCTGTATGGACGTTCTGTGGTAGAGGAAAAGATGGAGAGAGATGCGTTCCATTTTGAAGCTACAGTGGGTGGCTGAAATGAGGGTGAAAAGATGGATGAAATTATTCTAGTATGCAGACAGGCTTTTTGTTATAAAACATTGTATCATCTCTGAAAAAGAAAAAGTTACGGTTTATGTTCCAATGTATGAAACAGACAGCGGATTTTATCATACTCTGCGCGAGTGGTTGATGAAGAACCAGTTTTCACATTACCGATATAATCAGGATAGGTTGTTGCAAAAAGAAATTTTACCTCGAAAACTGATTACGGTATCTTAATAATTTTGGAGAATTGGTAACTGTACAAAATGAATAATAATCATGGAGGCCGGTTTATGTACGATCTTACTTCTTTTTTGACAACCATTTCTGCCGGTTCTGCATCTTTTGCGGCTATTCTCGGCGGGATGCTTGCCACGAAGGTGATTGAAATCAATAACAAGCGTTTTACTGTGTAGAAAGAGATAAAGGAGCTGACGGAAAAGTCTTGCTACTAGTCTTAACAAGTTGTATAGTATGATTACTAACAGATGTTAAGGAGCTGGGACTATGAAAGGCTTGATAAGGACAATTCGCACAAAACTCAATCTGAACCAAGAGCAATTGGCTTCATTGATGGGAGTCTCACCTGTGACGGTCAATCGCTGGGAAAACGGAAAAGCAAATCCCAGTTTTATGGCTCAGAAGCAGTTGTATGAAATCTGTGTGAATAACCAACTGTATCTGGCAGAATATATTGAGAAGAGAGAACTGGAAGATAACAACCGCAATGTCTTATATCATGCATCGCGTTTTGGAATTTCAGGCAACATTCAGCCTATCAGCCGCAGCAGGTGTGATTTTGGCAGGGGCTTCTATATGGGCACAGATCCTATACGATGTACTATGGGTATCATACGCTTGATATAGAGATGGCGATCGACCGCTTGAAAGAAGCGAGGAAACGATGATGAATGAGCATATCGCTAAGCCGCTTGACCTGGATACACTTGCAAAAATACTGAAAAAGTGGATTCAGAAAAGAACTGAACAATAGCCATTTATGGCTAATGGTTTACCGAAAGTAAGAAAGCCTGTGTATTTATTGGAAGAAATGTATGGAAATATCATGGACATTTTCCTATTCCTATGTCATACTATTCATACACCGACGAAATGCGCAGCATTTTGGAGGGACTCTGAATAGGTGTATTTAGGAAAATGAAAGGGGATTTTACAATGGAAGAAATCAGACGTCCTGACGATATGGTCAGGATAACGACACCGGAGCTTGCGCAGGCTTTTATTGAGGAGCAGGTCAAGCTTGTGCAAGAACAGGTTGGTGACAAGAAAGTATTGCTTGCTTTATCAGGAGGAGTTGACTCTTCCGTAGTTGCAGCATTACTCATCAAAGCCATAGGAAAACAGCTGGTATGTGTTCATGTCAATCATGGACTTCTGAGAAAAGGCGAACCGGAACAGGTTATTGAAGTGTTCAGAAATCAGATGAATGCCAACCTTGTTTACGTGGACGCAACGGATCGTTTTCTGGATAAGCTTGCAAATGTTGAAGATCCGGAAACAAAGAGAAAAATTATCGGTGGAGAATTTATCGAAGTATTTGCAGAGGAAGCGCGCAAATTAGACGGCATTGAATTCCTTGCCCAAGGCACCATATGGCCGGATATTCTGGAGAGTGAGAAAGGAATTAAGGCTCATCACAATGCAGGCGGACTTCCCGAGGATATGAATTTTGAACTTGTAGAGCCGGTTAAGATCCTGTTTAAGGATGAAGTCAGGATCGTAGGAAAAGAGCTTGGTCTGCCGGATAACATGGTATTTCGCCAGCCGTTCCCGGGACCGGGACTTGGCGTAAGATGTCCGGGTGCTATCACGAGGGACAGATTGGAAGCAGTCCGCGAATCTGATGCTATTTTGCGGGAAGAATTTGCGAAGAACAATCTGGAAGGGAAAGTATGGCAGTATTTTACCGTTGTTCCTGATTTCAAATCCACAGGAATTAAAAACGGCAAGAGATCTTTCGAATGGTCTGTTATTATCCGTGCCGTAAATACACAGGATGCCATGACAGCAACAGTAGAAAATATTCCTTTTGAACTGATGCAGCATCTGGTGGAAAGAATTACTGCTGAAGTGCCGGGCGTAAATCGTGTGCTTTATGATTTCACACCAAAGCCCACAGGAACGATTGAATTCGAATAGAAAATAGCGAAAAGACAAAGAGAATTGTGATATCAAAGCCATTGGCATTAGCTGGTGGCTTTGACGATTTATAGTGAAGTATAAGTAAGGTCTATTGGATTTTGTTTTGGTTTTAACAGTTTTTTAAGTTTTCGTTTTGGTTTTTTAAGTTGACATAAAAGTCTGCAATTGTTAGAATGATATTACATATCAGGGAGCATTTCAAGCCAATCGGCGGTTCATTCCCCATATGGAAACAAGTGAATATGGCGGAAAGGATCGCAAATAGGATCGAAGACAGGATCATAGGATCGAGTACAGGATCGAAGTCAGGCCGGGGAAAGTGTTCCGTGGTACATATTTGATTCCCCCTTTCCGCTGCAGTGCGAAAGGAGAAGAGAATATGCAAAGAAGAAAACTTGAAAACTTGAACTTACTGGATGACTTTTTATTTGGTACCATGGTGACGTACCCGGGGATTGGGGAAGCCTTTGTCAGGGAGATTTTGAAGATTATTTTCCAGAAGGAGTTTGGCCCGTTGACCGTAGTGCCCCAAAAGGTCTATTATGGAAGCGATACGGATAAGCATGGGGCGCGGCTGGACGTATATCTGGAA
>JALFIB010000127.1 GCA_022776305.1 Lachnospiraceae bacterium | reverse complement strand
CCATCCATCCAGAGCCATAAAGAAACTGGAGAGAATCCCTGCCGTCCCTGACAACAACAAAGTCTTTTTTCGACCGAACAAATCGGCAAACATTCCGCTCGGTATCTCAAACAACATGCTGGTAATATGAAAAACCCCCTCAGCGATTCCCACCTGTGCCAAAGTATAACCACGATCCAGCAAAAAAAGTACCCATACTGTGTCTATCAGGCGAAAACTGATAAGCAGATCATACAAATATAATAAGAACGTCTGTTTTTTAATATTCATTTTTTATCCTCCACAAAAAGCCCCCCTGCTTCGAGTCAGGAAAACTTTCTTTTATCCATAATAAAATGAAATAGATTCCTCTATCTTTTCACACTTGAATCTTAACAATTAATAATTGGGAAAATAAGATGCCCTAAAAAAGGGCGCACTGATAACCAGAAATCATCCAACGTTTCCTTTGAAAATGAAAACAATCTGACGTCTCCAGCCCATAACAATCTCCTCAGACGATCTTTCCGGCTGCTTTTCCATTGATACAGCATGTCCGGATCACAAAATAGAAATTAAAAATTTACTTTTTTAGTCTACACCTTGATAAAAACCATGTCAAGTATCACGTTTCCCTTTTTATAGCTTTCTCTTCACGGAAGTTTCTGGTATACTTGGAGCACTCAATGGAACGTACCCCTTGACATGTACGCCGCGTACACCCTTATACTCCAAAATGTAACCAGAACAGAAAAACCGGAAACATAAAAAAGACAGGAGGATTTGCCATGAGGATAAATGATGTGGTACAGAAAGTGGACTTAAGCAAACGGGCAGTAAAATATTACGAAGAGCAAGGCCTTCTCCAGATAAAAAAAGACGAAAACGGATACCGGAATTATACGGAGAATGACGTGAAAATTTTAAAAGAAATATCGGTTTACCGGAAACTTGGAATCAGTATTGCCGATATCAGATTATTGCTGGAAAAAAAGGATACGCAGATTCTTGAAAAAATCCTACGTGAAAAAGAATCGGAATTATCTGACCGGAAAGAAGAGTTGGAAGCATTGCGGTCGTTTATCCGCAGTAAAGATGTGGAAAGGGCCTATCAGGAAATTGATTATTCCACTGTAGCCGATGCCATCACCGATGCTGTACCCGGGTTTTACGGATACTATTTTATGAACCATTTTCTTCCTTATCTGCAGATCCGGATCGAGACTCCCCAGCAGGAAGAAGCCTACCACAACATCATCCGTTTCTGGGATACTACCACCATCCGCATTCCTTTTATGATGCGCCTCAGTTCGTGGCTGATGTACAGGCTGGTTCCCCGTCCTACCCTGAAAAAAAACATAGGGAACATGGACCGTATGATTGCCACGTATTTAAATCCCACAGAAGCGGAGTATGAGAAGCTGAAAAAGCAAGTACAGGACGGAGTGGAAATGAAAAACAATCCTCTTTATAAATACAGCCCGGTTGGATTTACCCAGAGAAAATTCATGAAAGAACTGCAAAATAAAGGCTACAATGACATCTTCATTCCAAATATGATTGCCTTGTCACCGAAGTACAGAGAATACCACGATGCCCTGACATCACTGAATAACAGGATCTGTCAGGAGTTGGGACTTTACTACGATACAGACTTTCATCTGGTCCAAAGATGAGGAACTCTTTTTAAAGAGTTTCCCATCCAAAGCGCCCTGTACCTTTTTATTCGTCTTTCATTTTGGGCTCGGAAAAAGCCCTGTACCTTTTTATTCGTCTTTCATTTTGGGCTTGAAAAATAGCCCTATATCATTTTATTCATCTTTCATTTTCGGTTTGAAAAGGAAGCTAGCAAGATAGGAAAAAATCAAGGCTGCACTGATGCCGATGGCACTTGCCTTAAATCCGCCCAGAAACAGTCCCAATACGCCTTCTTTATCCACCGCCTCTTTTACTCCTTTCCAAAGAGCATTTCCAAAGCCGAGCAGGGGAACGGATGCCCCGGCTCCTGCAAAGTCAATAAGGGGCTGGTAAAGCCCCAGCCATCCGAGTATGGCTCCAAGGGATACCAGTATGACCATCACCCGCCCCGGAAGAAGCGTTGTTTTTTCCAACAAAATCTGGACAAGGGCGCAGATCAGCCCTCCCACCCAAAATGCATTGAAATAATCCATGGTTTTCCTCCTCATCAATAGATCTTGCATCAGCAATGCTCCAGCACGATACCGTGGGCAATGCCCGGGATCGTCTGTCCTTCATTAAAACTTACTTTTGAGAGCAGCGCCCCTGTGGGGACGAACAGCACACGTTTCCAAGTACCCTTGCGCAGCTTCGGAAGGATCATGGCTGCAAGCACTACAGCAGCACATCCGCAGCCGCTCCCTCCGGCATGGGTATCCTGTTTTTCTGCATCATAAATCTCAATCCCGCAATCCATATGCTGCTGCGAAATGTCAAATCCTTTTTCTCTTAATAGGTCAATCACGATCTTTTGCCCCACGGTTCCCAGATCCCCTGTAATGATCTTGTCATAATCATGAGGCTGCCGGTTAAAATCCATGAAATTCTGATAGATAGTGTCACAGGCTGCCGGAGCCATGCATGCTCCCATATTCATATTGTCCTTGATCCCCATGTCAACAATTTTCCCCGGCGTCACACCGGTAACCTTTACATGCCCGCCCTTGGCGGAAAGTAAAAAGGCCCCGCTTCCGGTGACCGTCCAGGTAGCCGATAAGGGACGCTGGTTCCCATACCCTTGGGGAAACCGGAACTCCTTTTCCGCACTGCCAAAATGGCTGGAGGTAAGAGCTGCTGCGTAGTCCGCATACCCTCCTGCTATTGCCATAGCAGCAAGTGCCAGAGATTCCCCGCAGGTGGAACATGCACCGTACAGCCCAAAAAGAGGGATCTGAGTGTCTCCATTTCCAAAAGACGTAGCGATGAGCTGAGCCAGAAGATCCCCGCCAAAGAGATACCGCACCTGTTGTGTCATCAGCTGTGCCTTTCCTACGGCTGTCTGCAGCGCTTCTCTTTGCATGGTGCTCTCCGCCTCCTCCCATGTATTTTCTCCTAAGCCCGCATCAGGCGCCACCAGATCAAACCATTCACCCAGAGGTCCTTCCCCTTCCTTCGGCCCCACTACCGATGCACTGCTGATAATGTAAGGGGCATTTTGAAATTCGATACTCTGCTTTCCTGCCATTTGGTTCACTGCCATATGATCCCTCCTGCCGCGGCAGTTCGCCGCCCTTTCTTAAATCGTATTTTTCCCTATTCTTCCTGTTTTATGCACACTTTTTTCACGTCGTTGGCCCAATTGGCACTCGTCTAGCAACGACCGAAGCGGAACAGAAGACAGCGTTTTGCGAAGCAAAAAAGCCGCCAAATACATC
>JALFIB010000109.1 GCA_022776305.1 Lachnospiraceae bacterium | reverse complement strand
TGTCGGGGAAGCACCGTGTTTTGTGAGGGTAAAGGTAGAATTTAGTGACAGCATGGCAGGGGATTACTGTACCCTTGACTATAACACTGCAGACTGGGAATATAATACGGCAGATGGGTACTACTATTACAAGTATCCGCTTACAAAGAATGAACTTACATCCAGCCTTTTTGCGTCGGTAACATTAAATGATGCATCTCCAAAAGAAAGTATGACTGATTTCGATATTCTGATCTATCAGGAGAGTTACCAGTCGAACGGCTTCGGGGGAGATTACAGAGAGGCCTGGGCAGATTACTATGCAAATAAACCGGAGACTGACATGGAGGATTCCGGCTTAAGTGAATAAAGGAGAGGTGTAATGAACAAAAGAAGACTGTTGATGATATTGACGGCTTTCTCCCTTCTTTTGAGTATCGGAGGCGGAATCTTATATGCTATGCCAAAAACGTCGGTCACGAACAATTATGAGATGGGGATCGTAGACATTGAGCTGGATGAATTCCAGAAAGTGAATGGCATAGAGGAGCTTTACAGTGATGAGAGCGGGGTAAATGTGCTCCCTGCACAGAAGATTTCCAAGATTCCGAGGATCCGGTGTAACGGAAATGACTGTTATATACGGGCTAAGGTCACCTTTTTAAACACGGAATACTTAGGGGAACAGAACCTGTACGGGATATCGGAGGAATGGCAGAAAGCAGGGGACGAGTACTATTACTATAAAAAAGTCCTGCATACCGGAGAAGATGTGGATCTTTTTCAGGGACTGCAGATGCCGGTAAATTTCCCGCAGAGTGAAGAATGCAAGAAATTTTATATCAATGTCGATGCAGAAGCAGTGCAGAGTGCAAACTTCAGTCCCGATTATGACAGTGAGAACCCGTGGGGGGATATCGACATCCAGCTATGCGGCAAAGAAGGAATGTATGACATTTCTACATTTAAAGAAGATGAGAGCAACGACTTCGAGATCGAATACCAGGGTGCCAGTGATGCCCTGATAAGAAACAAGGAAGACTTCTTTACGAATCTCCCGTTCTTCATGCCGGGTGATACCCATTCTGATGTGGCAAAGATAGAAAATAACAGCAGCCGTGCGATCGACCTGTATTTCTACACGGAAGAGGTATCAAAAGAAGAAACAGACCTGCTCGACCGGATCCAGCTTGAAATCGTATATAAGAGCCGTGCAGGGAAGACAGAGGTCTACAAAGGCCCGCTGCGGTCAAAAAAACTGGAAGATCCGATCATGCTCGCAGAGATCCTGCCGAAGGAAGAAGGAAGCTTCTGCTTCAGCCTGTATGTCCCGGAGGAACTGGATAACCAATACACCTTGTTGAAAGATAAAGTCAAATGGGTATTTTACACAGAATATGAGGATGCGGGGAAATCCATCTTTGACATAGCAAGAACCGGTGATACATCAAAGCTCGGGCTGTGGATGCTCATTGCGGGGATACTGCTGATCACAGGTGTATTTTTCGCATCAGACAAGAAAAAAGAAAAGTGTGTAAAAAAATAATTATGGAAAGGGAACAATCAATCTGAAGCATAGGACAGGGTGGATTGTTCCTTTTTTCAGGAAGGAACAAAGCAATGGTAAAAAAAATATCAAATCAAGTATTGAATGTTTTAGTCATTCTGGTCGCAGCCTGTGTGGTTTCTGTCCTGGTCGGAGCAGCATGCGGGATGAAACCGTATGTGGTCATGTCGGGATCCATGGAGCCAAAGATACAGACAGGCAGCATCTGCTTCATCAATGAAAACGTGGCGTATGACAGGATAAAAGAAAACGATGTGATCGCATTCCAGACGTCAGCCGGTGCGATGGTGACGCACCGTGTAATCGGCATCACAGAGGAAGGCTTTGAAACAAAAGGCGATAACAATGATGTTTCTGACGGCGTTTCAACGACAGAGGCGAACTACTGTGGCAAGAATGTGTTCCATGTCCCGTATGTCGGGTATGGAGTGCAGTATCTTAAAACCACACGGGGAAAGATCATCGGCATAACCGTTCTGGTCTGCCTTGTGATCGCAAGCTTCATGACTTATTCAAAGGACGAAACGAAAACTGCGGATGAAGAATTGGAGTAAAAAAGGAAAGGGGGAAGGAAACATCCCCCCTGTAATGTAAGGGGCAACACGTAAAAAATAATATTGCCAGGCTAAATAGGGAGGGATAAATCCAATGAAGAAAAAGATTCTAGCAGTTCTATTGATCGCGCTTTCTGCGCTCTGTTTCTATCAGGCATCCTGCATCCTGTACCAGTACAAAGAGGAAAAGGAAATATACGACAATATCTCAACACTGGTGAAGGAGAGTGAGGATGACGGACAGAGTATCCCAAAACCGCGGGAGATAGACTGGGAGAAACTGAAAAAAGAGTGCCCGGGCATTGTCGCATGGATCGATGTGTATGGGATCGATATCAGTTACCCTGTGATGCAGGGAAAGGATAATGAATTTTATCTGCACCATGCTTCTACAGGGGAAACGGCTGCATGTGGTTCTATCTTCTTAAACAGTACGAGCCGCCCCGATTTTTCCGACCAGAATTCTGTCGTATTCGGGCATTACATGAAAAGCAGGACCATGTTCGGGAAACTGGGCTGGTTCGCAAAACGGGATGCTTATGAAAAAAGCCCCTATATCCGGGTGTACACACCAGAACGGAACATCCTGTACCAGATCGTCTCCGCATATGAAGTGAAAGTTTCAGATGGGGTCCCGGACACTTATGACATTGAAAAAAAGGAAGAAAAGGAATATGTGGCATGGTTTGAAAAACAGCTCTCCCTGTCGGAAAAGGAAATGGAACCATGTGAACCGGCAAATATGCTCACCCTGTCTACCTGTACAGGAAACGGACATTCCTACCGCACTATTGTACAGGCTGCAGAAATGCCATATGCGCAATGATTATTAATAATTATTCCTTCACAAAAAAATTAACTTTTTTACAGGATATATGGTAGCCATTTACAGTCCTCAGACAGTATATATCAATAAGAACTGGGGGTGAGAAAATGGTAGGGATATTCCTGGCAGGAGCATTTGTAGGTGCAGCCATAATGTTGATCGCAATGTGCTGCATATTTGTGGGAAGAGAATACGATAGGGAATTATCAGGAGGAAAAAAACCATGAGAAGGAAACTGTTGTGCGCAGGTTTCATTGTTGCATCTTTTGTATCTTTCTATGGATGCGGACAGAAACCGGAGGATACAGATAATACAATCTATACCGCTGCTGATATCATCAACTGCCTGGGTTATGACCCGGATGATTATGTGGAGCTTGGAGATTACAAAAACATCAAAGTCTCACTGAAGGAAGAAGACTATACCGTAACGGATCAGGATATCCGGGAAAGGATCGATACAGAAGCAGCACAGATGCCCGTATACACAAAAACCACGAAAAAGACAGTGGAGGACGGTGATACGGTACGCATTGATTATTCCGGCATCCTTGAGGGGGAAGAGGAACCCTCATGGGAGGGGAACGGGGACCATCTTACCATCGGTTCCGGACAGATGCCGGACGGCTTTGAAGAAGGCCTCATCGGGCATTCGGTCGGTGACACGGTAAAACTGGATCTCGTCTGCCCGGAAG
>JALFIB010000103.1 GCA_022776305.1 Lachnospiraceae bacterium | reverse complement strand
GGAGCATTGCCCCAGTACCATCCAGACGTGTCCACCGGAACTCATAATATCTCCGGCACGATAGTCCTTCACCTTTCCCTTTGATGTATAAGTCCCCCACCCGCGGCTTGCAAAATTTTTTGCCATTTTGGAAGCACTCATTACGTATCCTTTTTTTCCACTCTTAGTATTCATGATATTGTAAATACACCAGCCAATATAGCCGGAGCAATCTAATCCGTCGTGGATCTGGTATCGGGTGGTATGGTAATCGTAATTCTTATTTTGTCTTTCAAAAAATCTTTTCCATCGTGGACTGACGCCTATGGTAACGGCTTCCTCGCCCGCTCCCGTATCAGCCTCATTCCATCCGCCGCCCCACACGTAAAGTGTGCTACCCACCGGCTGGAGCGCAGTCTGAAGCAGTTTTTTCAGCGTAGACTTCGTCTGGATGAACGGGATGGTAACCTTTGATACAGCACTATACTTCGTATAGATCTTTTTACTCCCCTTTTTCTGGTATCCCCGTACACGGATGCGGTATGTCTTTTGCATATCCAGTTCTTTTAAAAAAACACTGGTTTTCGTAGTATCCTCCTTTTTCAGCAGTTTTCCATTTGAGTTATACAGGTATACCTGATAACCGGAGGCATTTTTTCTCTTGCTCCAAGAGACTTTCACCGTACACCCACTTCTCTTTACGGAAATCTTTATGGCGGTTCTTGACATATCAGCTGCTTGTACCGAAATCCCCGATACAAACAACAATATTACCAGCACCAAAAACGTCAGATACCATTTTTTCTTATTATTCATTCTACTCCCTAACCCTTCTTGCTATTCCGGTATAAATGCTGTCTTAATCATATTCGAAATTTCACGTTACGTCAAGAAAAGCCCGATGTGAATCATCCAATCGGATGAAAACATTAGGCTTCTCCTCATTTTGTAAGCTATTTTATTTCACAAATCTCGCTAAAATATGTCCCTCATTCCTTGCATCTGCAATTATTTCCATAAAACAAAGAATACATGATCACCGATCTTTTTATACGATGCAGTCAGACCTAATCTCTTATAAGCAGGTTCTGTCATAAAGAAAAGATAATTACTGAAACAGATATTCTTATCTTCGACCTTCAGGTAGACTTTATCTCCCACTTTATAAGACTGGTACTTCGCCAAAACCTCCTTCGCAGCAAGGGTACACTCTTCTGTAACGATGGTAGGTGTTTCCAAAGCTTTTGTTAGAACACCGTTCCGCGCAGGCTCAAACTGCTGCTTCTGGTAAACAATCTCTCGAAGTTTAGAGGGGAACAGCGGGCTGTAAACACGGTTCATGATCACCATTCCCACAGCAACCTTTCCTTCATAATCCTGATTACCGGCTTCGCAATAAATGATCGCTGCCAAAAACTGCTCATCACTTACGATCGGATCCGTATAGTAAGTATCCTCGACCGTCACGCTGGCAATGGGGGCATTGTTTAAATTGATCAGTTTACCCCTGCCATTGCTAGCAAACTGATAAATCTTTCCTTTAATCGTAAGTGTCTTATTGGCGATTTTTTTATACGTAGTTTTATCAAAGTAATAATAATAACTGCCTATCTTGTGCAAGCCAACATAAGCTTTGCCGTCGCTACCTAAATAACGGTTGCTTTTCCAGCAGTTTTTCAGACGGGTACCACTTTTCCCAACGTAGTAACGGCCAACCCATTGGCTTGTAACCATAGCGCCGGTTTCACCAAAGTAATAATACTGTTTATTGATCTTGATCCAGCAGTTGGTAGCCATGCGGCCGTTTTTGGAAGTGAAATAGTATGTCTTCTTGTTGTAAACACGGCGTCCTTGCAGCACAGCGCCTCTTTTACTGAAAGCATACGTATATTTGCCACGTACCTGATACATGCCATTTACATACAGTGAACCCTTCGGACCGGCATAGTAAAGATTACCCTTGTACTTGATCCACTTGTCTTTCAGTAATACGCCGGATTTTGAAAAATAATACCATTTCTTACCTTTATATAGCCAGCCTGTCTGGCGGATTCCCTTGGAATTTACATAATATGTATGGTCGATCCACTTTTTCTTCACAAGCTTTCCATTTGCATCATAGTAAGAATACGTACCGTTTGCATTCTTTTTCCATCCTGCCTCAGCACTGGCTGTCATGCAGAAAAACATCAGAAGGAATAATAAGGCTGAAAAAAGGATCTTCCTTTTCTTCCTGTGTAGTACAGACATACTTTCTCTCCTTGGTTATGTAATATATATTTTTTTATTTTGTAACATTTCATTCACATTATAGGATATATATTACGTTTTGTCAAACATTAGAAACCGCAAATTGCAACATTTTGTTACAAATATACAACAAAAAGAAAAAACACAAAAAGCTTCTTTTTACAAAATGATGCAGATCAGCCTTCCGCGCGTTTCGTTTACAATACGCTTCATAGTATCTTGGAGCTTCTGCTGGCTCTCCTCCCCTATGGCAGCCAG